>JAPLSD010000013.1 GCA_026398835.1 Pseudomonas sp. | reverse complement strand
TCACGACGAGCATCATCAACACGAACATTCGTTTGAGTGGGATGGCACAGAGCCCCACAGCCACGTACACGATCATGCGCCGATCCGGCACAGCCATCCGCACTTCCCGGACATTCATCACCGGCATAAACACTGAGATAATGCTCAAGCAGGCTCACGTCCAGGCAGGCGTTGCTGAGTCAGAGTTCTCTGTCGATTCTCCGGTGGAGGCACAGCGCCGGTCACTCTAGACTCGTGTCCATGAACCTACAAAACGCCCTGCTCCCGCCCCATACCGAGATGGTTCGCGCCATGCTCGAACGAGACACCGCCTATGAGGGGGTGTTCTTTACCGCGGTCAAAACCACCGGCATTTTTTGTCGCCCGACCTGCACGGCGCGCAAACCGAAGCCGGAAAACGTCGAGTTCTTCGCCCATGTCGACGATGCGCTATCGGCAGGCTATCGACCGTGCCTGCGCTGCAAGCCGTTGGACGCGGCAGCTATCGCTCCCGACTGGGTGCAGGCATTACTCAAATCAGTGGAAGCTGACCCTGAAGTGCGATGGACTGATGCGCAGCTCGAGGCCAGAGGGATTGAGCCGCTGAAATTAAGGCGCTGGTTCAAGCAACATTTCAGCATGACCTTTCACGCTTATATCCGGGCACGGCGCCTGGGTATGGCGCTGGGCGGCATCAAACAAGGCGAGTCCATCGACAATGCCGCGTTTGACTCAGGGTATGAATCGGTCAGTGGTTTCCGCGACGCGTTTCAGAAGTCCTTCCACACCACACCAGGACGTACGGCGACCCGCGAGCCGCTGCTGTTCACCCGGCTGACAACACCGTTAGGGCCGATGATCGCCATGGCGGAAAGTCGTGGACTGGTGCTGCTGGAGTTTCTCGATCGACCCGCGTTAACCAAGGAAGTCGAAGAGCTGCAAAACCGCTACGGCTATGCCGTAGCGCCAGGGCACAACGCCTACTTGCGACAAATCGAAAATGAACTGGCGCAGTATTTCGCCGGCAAGCTGACCGAGTTCAAGGTCCCGCTGCATTTGCCGGGCAGCGATTTCGCCAAGCAGGTGTGGGCCGAACTGATGAAAATACCGTACGGCCAGACCAGCACTTATGGCGCTATCGCCGCACAACTGGGCAAGCCCGGCGCCAGTCGCGCCGTGGGCATGGCCAACGGACAAAACCGCCTGGCGATTGTTCTGCCCTGTCACCGGGTGATTGGTGCAGACGGCTCGCTGACCGGCTATGGTGGTGGACAACCGCGCAAGGCGTTTCTGCTCAGGCTGGAAAGCGCTGCGGTGCAAATCACGCAACAACTCGCATTCTGATTGCTTCGTCATTATTTCAAGAAAAGTCATAAGGAAGGGCATTCGATGGACACACTCGACAATCAATTCCACCAACTACACCAAAACGGCCTGCTGATTCTGACCAACGTCGCCGATGCCACCGGGGCGCGACTGGTGGAACAGCTGGGCAGCAAGGCCGTCGCCACCAGCAGCGCGGCGGTGGCTTGGGTTCATGGTTATCCAGATGGCAACACCTTGCCGCTCGAACGGCTGATTTCCACCGTCGAGTCCATCGCCCGGGTCATCACGGTGCCGTTGACCGTAGACATTGAGGCGGGCTATTCCGATGACCTGGGGCGGGTTGCGGAGGTGATTGACGCCGTCATCGCCGCCGGTGCCGTGGGGATCAATATCGAGGACGGTGCTTCACCGCCCGACCTGCTGGCCCGCAAGATCGAAACCGCTCGCCAGGTCGCCAATCGCCGGGACGTGAAGCTGTTCATCAATGCCCGGACCGACGTTTACCTCAGGGGCCTGGTGCCTGCCGAAGATCGCGTGGCAGAGACACTCAAGCGAGCCGCCCTGTATCAGGCGGCCGGTGCCGACGGGCTGTTCGCGGCTGGCGTCACGGCGGCGTATGAGATCGACGCGCTGTGCCGTGGCACGACGCTGCCGGTGAACGTGCTCGGCTTCTCGGGTCTGCCCTCGCCTGAAGAACTGCAAGCCCTCGGCGTGCGCCGCTTGAGCGCCGGCTCGAGCATCGCCGAATTCCTCTACGGCGCCATGGCGTCGGTGGCCAAAAGCTTTCTGGAGACCGGAAAACTCGATAGCAGCGACCTCAAGGCCTTCACTTATGGCCAAGTGAACGCCCTGCTGGCCCCCACCGGGAAAGTTTGACCGCAAGCAATGGAGTGCGGCGCTGCGGGGGGACGACTAATCTTCCCGCAGTTAACCGCGACCCCAGGATGCTTCATGCCCGACACCTATCAACTGGCCAGCGAATTTCTCTCGGCCCTCGATGCCGACTGGCAACGCCACATCAGCGCCATCGGCCCCTGCCTGCATCAGCCCCATGCGGCTCGGGATCCTTATGAGTCACTTGTGCGAGCGATTGCCTATCAGCAACTGCATGCAAAGGCCGCCGATGCGATTGTCGGACGGTTGCTGATGTTGTTTCCTGCGAGCACCTTCCCCAGACCTGAGCAGATTCTGGCGACAGACTTCGAGCAAATGCGCGGTTGCGGGTTTTCCGCCAGCAAGATCGCGACCATACAGGGCATCGCTCAGGCGGCTCTGGACGGGGTGGTGCCGGATTACGCCACGGCACTGGCTATGGACGATGAGGCATTGATCGAGCGCTTGATTACCTTGCGCGGGGTGGGTCGCTGGACGGTGGAAATGCTGTTGATCTACAGCCTGGAGCGGCCAGACATTTTGCCGGCCGATGACTTTGGCGTGCGCGAGGGTTATCGGCGCCTGAAGGGACTGGAACAACAGCCGAGTCGCAAACAGATGATTGATATCGGGTTGGCGTGGAGCCCTTATCGGACGGTGGCGGCGTGGTACTTGTGGCGGGTGCCCAACCGTTAGACCGCGTTATCGTTCTTCGCGATCCGACTTGCTCGCGAAGGCGCCGAGGCAGCCAGCATAAATTCAACTGTCTAGGCTAACGGTCTAGGCTGTCTTGAGTCAGCCCACCCCTCGTCGGAGGTTCCCATGCAGCTCGAAGGTTCCTGTCATTGCGGTGCGGTCACGTTCAGCCTGAGCAGCGCACATCCCTACCCTTACCAGCGCTGCTATTGCTCGATCTGTCGCAAGACTCAGGGCGGTGGTGGCTATGCGATCAACCTGGCGGGTGACGCCAACAGCCTGAAAGTCCGCGGCCGCAAGCAGATCGCGATCTATCACGCTCGGCTCAAGGATGAAGGTGATCGTCGCGCTCACAGCAGCACCGCCGAGCGTCACTTCTGCAAGCTCTGCGGCAGTGCGCTCTGGCTGTTTAGTCCTGAGTGGCCGGAGTTGATCCATCCCTTCGCCTCGGCCATCGACACGCCTCTACCGGTGCCGCCGGAACACACGCACCTGATGCTCGGCTCGAAAGCCGATTGGGTTGAAGTCCAGGCGCAACCCGGCGACCAGCAGTTCGAGGTCTACCCCGAAGAATCCATCGCCCAGTGGCATGAACGGCTTGGTTTGAGCCGATAATATTTTCTGCGCGGACCTCTAACTCCTCACCAGCGAACGCTCAACCTCGCTCCGACGCCTGAAACGGTCGAACCAGAGGTAAACCACCGGGGTGGTGTACAGCGTCAGCAGCTGTGACACCGCCAACCCGCCGACGATGGCAATCCCCAGCGGTTGTCGCAACTCGGAGCCGGCACCGTGACCGAAAGCCAGCGGCACAGCGCCCAGCAAGGCCGCCAGAGACGTCATCAAAATCGGCCGCAGCCGCAACAGGCAACCTTCGCGCACGGCTTCGCGGGGTGACATCCCCTGCTGCTCGGCCGCCAGGCTGAAATCGACGATCATGATCGCGTTCTTCTTGACGATCCCGATCAACAAAATGATCCCGATCATGCCCAGAACCGAGAGGTCCTGACCACAGATGATCAGCGCCAGCAAGGCACCAAAGCCTGCCGAGGGCAATGTGGAGATGATCGTCAACGGATGGATAGCGCTTTCGTACAACACGCCGAGAACAATGTAGACCGTCAGAATCGCAGCCAAAACCAGCCAGGGCTGAGATTTGAGGGAATCCTGAAAGGCCTGGGCGGTGCCCTGAAAACTTCCGCTGACGCTGTCCGGCAGCCCTGTTGCCAGTGAGGCCTGCTGGATGGCCGCGACGGCGCTGCTCAGGGCTTGACCTGGCGCCAGGTCAAACGACAACGTGATGGCCGGAAATACCCCCTGATGGTTGATCACGATCGGCGCCAGCTCGTTCTTGACGCTGGCCAACAGGCTCAACGGCACCATGCCGCCAGCCGCTGAACGTACGTACAAATGCGCAAGGCTATCAAGCGACAACTGCCAGCGCGGATCGAGCTCGAGAATCACATGATTCTGATCGAGCTGGGTGAACATGGTCGCGATCTGTCGCTGCCCGAACGCATCGTAGAGCACGTCATCGATGGCCTGGACGGTGACACCCAATCGTGCCGCCGTGGGACGGTCGATCACCAGTGTCGCCTGGGGCGCAGCATGCTGCTGGTCGGAGGTGACGTGCTGTAACTGGGGCAGCGTCTTGAGCTTCGCCAACAGGATGGCACTCCAGTGATCCAGCTCAACACTGTTCGGGTCCTGGAGCGTGTATTGGTACTGGGTCTTGCTCGCCCGACCACCGATCTGAATGTCCTGGGTAGCCTGCATGAACAATTTGATGCCGGGCACCGCATCCAGCTGCGGTTGCAGCCGGGCGATCACTTGCTGGGCACTGGCGGTGCGTTCACTGAAGGGCTTGAGGTTGATCATCACCTTGCCCTGGCTGAGCGTCGGGTTGGGTCCGACCCAGAAATAGACCTTGGCCACTGCCGGGTCCTGACCGACGATATCGGTCAGGCGCGCGACCTGCTCGCGCATCGCCTGCGACGAAATATCCGGCGCCGCCTCGGCAACCCCCTGAATCAGCCCGGTGTCCTGCTGTGGAAAAAACCCCTTGGGGATGTAGACATACAGCGCAGCCGTCGCCACCAGTGTCGCCAGCGCTACCGCCAGCGTCAGGCGCTGATGCTCCAGTACCCAATCCAGACTGCGTCGGTAACCCTCGTGCAAGCGTGTGAACCCCGCTTCACAGACCTGCGCGAATCGCCCCGGGCGATCCTCGGTGTGTGGTTTCAGGAGCCATGCGCAGAGCATTGGCGTTACTGTCAGCGAAACGATGCAGGACATGACAATCGCCACGCTGACCGTGACCGCGAACTCGCGCATCAGGCGTCCGACGATCCCGCCCATCAATAATATCGGCAGGAATACCGCGATCAGCGAAACCGTCATCGAGACGATGGTGAAACCGACTTCGCGCAAGCCGTCGACGGCCGACTGCAGACGTGACTTGCCCATCTCCAGATGGCGCACGATGTTTTCCATCACCACGATGGCGTCGTCGACCACGAACCCCACCGCGATCGCCAGCCCCATGATCGACAGGTTATCCAGGCTGTATTCCAGCAGGTACATCACGGCAAAGGTCGCCACCAGCGACAGCGGAATGGTCAGGCTCGGGATCAGGGTCGCGGTGGCTTTGCGCAAGAACACAAAGATCACCACCACGACCAGCGCGATGGACAGCAGTAACGTGAACTGCACGTCATGCACCGACGCCTCAATGGTCTGTGTACGGTCACCCACCACCTGAACCTGCACGTCACGGGGCAGCGATGTCGTCAGCGACGGCAGACGCGCCTTGATCGTCGCAATGGTCGCCAGCACGTTGAAACCCGGTTGTTTATGGATGTCGACAATGATGGTCGGCTCCCCGCCAATGGCGGCGGCCTGCTGGGTGTCTTCGGCACCATCGATCACTCGACCGAGGTCACCCAGCCTGATCGGCATCCCGCTCTTGTAAGCGACCACCTGATCACGATAACCCTGAGGGTCGAGCAACTGGTCAGTGCTGTTGAGGGTCACGTTACGGCTTGCGCCGTCCAGGCTCCCTTTGGGCTGGTCGAGCGTACTCAGGCCGATGACGCTGCGCACATCTTCCAGTGTCAAACCGCGAGCCGCCAAGGCATCCGGGTCAATCTGAATGCGCACGGCGGGTTTCTGCTCGCCATGAAAATCCACCAGGCCGACACCGGGTATCTGCGATAGCTGCTGGGCCAGGTAATTGTCGGCGTACCGATCCAGTTCGTGCAGCGTGCGGGTTGGCGACGTCAGCGCCAGCGACAGCACGGTGAACTCGGCCGGGTTGACCTTGTTGAAGGTCGGCGCACTGGTCATGCTTTTGGGCAGGCTGGCGCTGGCGGTATTGATAGCCGACTGGACATCCTGGGCGGCGCCGTCGATGTTGCGAGACAAATCGAACTGCAACACGATCTGGGTTTTGCCCGAGGCGCTGGACGAGGTCATTGACGTGACCTGAGGCACCGCCGAGAACGCACGTTCCAGGGGGGTTGCCACTGAGGTCGCCATGGTCTCGGCACTCGCGCCGGAGAGTTTTGCGGTGACTTGAATCGTCGGAAAGTCCACCGTCGGCAGCGGCGCTACGGGCAGCTGAAAATAGGCAAAGCTTCCCAGCAGCATCACACCTAACGCGAGTAGCCCCAGGCCGACGCGGCGCTGGATCAAACCGGACAAGGCCTTCATCGCGGTCTCTCCACGCTATCGCTTGCGGCTATCGATGCGGACGTATCGACTTGCGCAGGGTCGGTCGCGACCGCAGAAACCTTGAGCCCCGGAGCGATACGCGACTGCCCCTGAACCACCACCGTCTCACCCGGTTCCAGCCCTGCGCGAATCCATTGCTGGCCGTCGACCACCGCCCCCGCCTGAACGTGTCGCGGTGCCACGCGCTGATCAGCGTTGACCACGTACACGTAAGAGCCCTTCTGTCCTAACTGAACCGCGTTGACCGGGACCACCGTTGCCTTGCGCTGGGTGTTGAGCAGCAGTCGGGCACTGACCAGCTGCCCAGGCCAGAGTGTGTTATCGGCATTGTCGAACTGGGCTTTGAGCTGAATCTGGCCGCTGGCGGCAGCGACCTGGCTATCAATGAAGCTCAGGTGTCCGCTGGCAATCTGTTGCCGACCATCACGACTCATGGCGACCACCTGCAAGGGCTGCCGCGCATTCTCTTCAAGGATTTCCGACAGCTCATCCTGGGACACGGCAAAGGCTACCGAGATCGGGTCCATCTGCGTGATGGTCACCAGCCCCGTCGCCTCCGAGCCATGGACAATCGAGCCGACGTCCAGCAAGCGCTGACCGGTGCGGCCGGTCAGTGGCGCCACTATCCGGGTGAATTCCAATTGCAGACGCGCATTCTCCAGCGCCGCCTGATCGGCCTGCACACTGGCTTGCTGCGCCGCCAGCTGCGCGCGGTACGTATCGACATCCTGGGTCGGTCCGGCCTTGGCCGCCGCCAGCTTACTGGCCCGATCCAGGCTGACGCGCAGGTTTGCCAGTTGTGCCTGATCTTTGGCGACGACGGCCTGAGCCTGTGCCAGCTGAGCCTGGTAAACCCGCGGATCGATCTGCGCCAATTGGCTACCGGCAGTCACTCTCTGGCCCTCACTGAAGAGCACCTTCTGCAACTCGCCATCGACCCTGACCCGCACATTGACACTGTTGAGTGGCTGGACATTGCCGATCGCCTCTAACCAGATGGGCAGATCTTGTTGTCGGGCCTGCTGCATGACCACCGGCACCGCACTGTCCACCGGTTTGGCGGGCTCGGCGGATGCACGCCATGGGTAACTGATCACCCACCCGGCGCCCAGCAGGACGATGAGCAATCCGGCATGGCGCCAGCGGCGAAAAGGAGGCGAAACGAGTGGGACGTTCATGGGCGTGTGGCCTGAAGAGCTGAAGAAGACGGAGTGGGTATCGTGTTGGCCGAGATGGCGGCTGGCGTGAAATCACCGCCCAGCGCGCGAAACAGGCCAACTGCGGCCTGCAAATGTTGCAGACGCACTTGCAGCAACGTGTCTTCGGCCTGGTACTGGGTGCGCTCCACGACCAGGAGCGTCTGGAAGTCGGTCGAGCCGAGACGGTAACGAACCTGCGCCAGCCTCGCGGCCTCACGGGCCGAGGTCACTGCTGCGCGGTTCAGCTCATAGGCTTGATCCAGTTCATGGGAAGCGCTCAACTGCGTCTCGACATCCTGCAAGGCTTCGATCACCGACTCCCGATAGTTGGCCGTCAACTCCTGGACATGAGCCTGATCGAAGTGCAATTGGCCGTTCAGCTGGCCGCCCATAAACACCGGTTGGGCCAAAGTGCCGACCACACTCCAGATGTTCCCCCCCGCCAAGGTGTCGAGGCCGCCCATCAGATCCAGCGACAGATTGGGCAGAAACGCCGCTCGCGCTACACCGACATCAAAATTGGCCGATCTCAGGCGCGCCTCGGCCGCCTGAATATCCGGCCGCTGACGCAATAGACCAATCGGCAATCCAAGCGCAGGCTTTGGCATGTCGAGCCGGTCCAGTCCGGTCTGAGCCAAGGTGAAACCTTGAGGTGGAGCACCGACCAGTACCGCCAATTGATACAGCGCCTGATCACGTTGCTGGCGCAGAGCCGGAACCGCAGCCTGAAAGGTCTGACGAGCGTTGCGCTGCTGCTCGACCTCGAGGTTGGACACCGCCCCCTGACTGGCTTGCACCTGGACCAACTCAAGCACTTGTTGCGCGTCGTCGGCGATCGACTGTGCCAGACGCAGCCGCTCTTCGAGCGAGAGCACCTGGAAATAGCTGTCGGCAATCGACGCCCCCAGGCTCATGCGCAAGGTCTGCGCGTCGAAAGCGCTTGCCTGCGCCAGCGTCTGGGCCGCGTCAGCCGTCGCACGCTGCTTGCCCCAGAAATCCACTTCATACGAAGCCTGGGCAAACACGCTGCGGGTCTGGTTCGTCGAACTGCCGTTTTTCCGCTGATAACTGCCGCCCAAAGCCACTGCCGGGTATTGCGCAGCGCCGGCCACCTGGGCCGAAGCGCGGGCTTCATCGACTCGGCTAACAGCCGCTTGCAGGGTGTAGTTTTGAGTCAGACCACGGGTGATCAGCGCGTCGAGCTCCGGACTGTGAAACTCCTTCCACCACTGCCCGCCTACCGCCGCAGCACTGAGCGTCGGATCGGTCCAGGTCGACGCAAGCGGCATTGCCGGTTGATGATAGGCAGGTACCAGAGAGCAACCACTGAGCATCAACATCCCCAGCAGCATCAATCGCCTGGACATTCGAAGCGCAGCCAAGGGCGGTCTGGAGGTTCCAGATAACGTAACGAGGGGCATCTACTGATCATCTCCGGCAAAGCCTGTGTGGCTTGGCCACCACGAATGGCACGAAGATATCAACGGGCACCTAGCAGAGCGTTCCCCTGAACCTGAAAATTAGTTTAGGTAAGGCCCGATGCCGGGAAGTTAACGAAAATCCGGGGGGGCGGGTTCCTACGATGGCGGCCTGATAGCCGGCCGGGATCTTTTATCGTGTACATATCCTTTTCTGCCGCAATGGCTGCTTATGGTTCCGCCCTTACGGCGGGTCACTTTCGAAAAGCGCGAAAGTAACCAAAGCGCTTCTGCCCCGCCATTCGGTGCCTCGCCTGGGCTCGGCATGCCCTCACTCCGGCATTGCTCCGGGGGCCCGCCGCCATCGGCCATCCATGGCCGGGGGCG
>JAPLSD010000804.1 GCA_026398835.1 Pseudomonas sp. | reverse complement strand
TCGTTGAGTACCTGGTTGGTGTGTTCACGGGCAATTTCGCTGTAGCGCTGGCTCAGATACGCGTAATGCACCACGTCGTAACCGCTGCCCCAGTAGGTGGACAGACGATCGGCTCGAGCCAGGGACTCACCGGCGCGGATGACGTCCTTGGGCGCGATACGCAACACGCTGGAATCTTCCTTGACCTTCTGGAAGTCAGCACCGGCCTGCTGCAACGCGACCTCGCTGTGCTGACCGGCACAGCCATAAAGGCTGGCGCAGCCTGCCAGGATCAAACCACCGATTGCTTTGGTCTTGAGGCTCATTGGGCATCTCCCAGTTGCTTGCGCAGACGAGCGATGCGGGTATTGAGTACGTCCAACTGCTCCTGGCTCTTGAGGGTCAGGACCTTGGCTTCGGCCAGACGCGCGTCCAGCTCGGCTTGTTCGGCCCGCATGCGCGCATTTCTGAAGGACTGGTCGGCCATGTTGCCCTTGGCACGGTTGAACTTGTCTTCGGCCAGTTTCAGCTCTGGCACATCATCAATCGTGGCGCCAACGGCTTTAGCTTGTTCGAGTGCTTGTTTGGTCAGGCGTATTTGTTCATTCGGCGCCGGATCGGCTGCACAACCCGCCAGAGCCAGAACGGCCAGGGCAGCGAAAAGAGGTCGAATAGTCACTAAAAATCCCTACTGTTTTGGGGTGCTGACGGGTTGCTGTAGCTGTGCCTTCCAACGCTCAAGATTGCGCTGCAGCACGGCTTCCGTCAGACCGGACGCGGGCAATTCTGTCATCTTTTTGGCCAACTGTCCGCGTAACCATGGGTCGTTGCAGGCAGAGTTATGGGAAACCGCGAGGAACAAGCCAGGTTTATCGATCGGTTGCGGATGGGCCACCAGATCATTGGCCATGCCCAGGGTCTGGGCCATCGCCATCCCCGCGTAACGCCCGGCCAGTACATATTCCACTTCGCCTAACAGCAATTTCTGAAAGGCCTGGGTCAGGTTTGGTTGACGCTCAACGCTCAATTGCTTCTCGGCGAAGGCTTCGAACGGTGCAGTCAAACGGGCCTTTTCCGACACGGCGCCGGGATGACCGTGCAGGTCCTTCGCTTCGTTGTAGACCAGCAGCGAATCCTTGCGAGTCCAGACCAGGTAGTCGTTTTCCACCAGCGCAGGATGAATGTAATCCAGCGATTCCAGCTCACTCACCATTAAGGGTGCATCGGCAAGGATATCCATGCGCCCGGTACGCACTTCATCCAGGGCTTGCGAGCGATTGCCCGCGTACAGCAATTCGACTTTGAGCCCCAGCTCACCCGCGATCTGTTGCAACAGATCGGCGCTGGCACCGATCAAATGCTTCGGGTCTTGCGGGTCGCGCCACAGATAGGGCGGTGCATCCGGGCTGCCAGTCACCACCAGGCGCTCGCATTTGCCCGCTGCCATCGACAGCATTGGCAACAGCGACAATCCCAGCAGCGACATACAGCCCAAGCGACGCAAATCCATGTCGAATCTCTCCCAGCCAAATCGAAACATCGAGTAAGGGGCGGAATTTAATGCACTCCATCCTCTGACACCACACATTCAATTAACCCTTGGTTCCAGACAACCGATGGCGCTGACGAGAGGGGGCATCACAGGGCCAATAGCTGGCGACAATGAGGTTCATCTACTAGGATTTCCGCGACATGGAACCGTGCCGTGTTATCAGCCACCACTTGATCAGGGAGAGGTCAATGACCCCGATTCATGATGCCGAGCGGACCTATCGCACGTGGTCTAGCCCAATCTTGCTTGAGCTGAAGGAGAGAGCACATCAACTCGATCCTTCAGACCGCCAGGCTCTTGAAAATGTGTTGATAGAGAGAAGGCTTCTGAACACCGGAAACCCTTCTGGGACAGATCGACGCAACGCTGGATCGACTGATTAGCAGCAGGCCTA
>JAPLSD010000844.1 GCA_026398835.1 Pseudomonas sp. | reverse complement strand
CTCGGCGATGTCATGCAGCACCAGCGGTTTCATCGCCTCATCGCCGTACTCGAGAAAGCCGCGCTGATGCTCGACGATCTGGGTGGCAACCTTCATCAGGGTTTCATTGCGACTTTGTAGGCTCTTGATGAACCAGCGGGCTTCCTGCAACTGGTTGCGCATGAAGGTGTTGTCGGCGCTGGTGTCGGCGCGACGCACGAAACCGGCGTACTGCGGGTTGACCCGTAGGCGTGGCACGGATTCCTGATTGAGCTCAACCAGCCAGCGTTCGTTGTCCTTGCGCACGATCACGTCAGGGACGACGTATTCGGCTTCACTGGACTCGATTTGCGAGCCCGGGCGCGGGTTGAGGCTTTGCACCAGCTCGATGATCTGGCGCAGCTCGTCTTCCTTGAGCTTCATGCGGCGCATCAGCTGACTGTAGTCGCGGCTACCGAGCAGGTCGATGAAGTCGATGACCAGGCGTTTTGCCTCGGTCAGCCAAGGTGTTTTGGCTGGCAGTTGGCGCAGTTGCAGCAACAGGCACTCACCCAGGTTGCGCGCACCGATACCGGCCGGCTCAAATTGCTGGATGCGATGCAGGACGGCTTCAATTTCGTCCAGTTCGATGTCCAGTTCCGGATCGAAGGCTTCAAGGATTTCCTCGAGGGTCTCGTCCAGGTAGCCCTGATTGTTGATGCAATCGATCAGGGTCACGGCGATCAGGCGATCGGTGTCGGACATAGGTGCGAGGTTGAGTTGCCAGAGCAAATGGCTCTGCAGGCTCTCACCAGCCGATGTGCGGGTGGTGAAGTCCCACTCGTCGTCATCGTTGCTCGGCAGGCTGCTGGCGCTGGTCTGGTAGACATCTTCCCAGGCAGTGTCGACTGGCAGTTCGTTAGGGATGCGCTCGTTCCAGTCGCCTTCCTCGAGGTTATCCACTGTCGGGGCGGATTCCTGGTAGGAGGGTTCCTGAACATCTGCGTTGGGTTTCTGCTCGACGTTGTCGGCCAGAGGGTCGGTGTTATCGAAGTCGTCGCCTTCTTCCTGGCGTTCGAGCATCGGATTGGACTCCAGTGCCTCCTGAATTTCCTGTTGCAGATCCAGGGTCGACAATTGGAGCAGGCGGATGGCCTGTTGCAGCTGCGGTGTCATCGTCAGCTGCTGGCCCATTCTCAAGACTAGCGATGGTTTCATGGCAGGGGCTTAACACCTTATTCGCCGGCGCGCATGCGCCATCCACTACAGGGCGCCGAAGCGCCAAACATAAGCAAATTATATGCCTGAAACTGGAGTGTTTGCCTAGAGCGCTGTAACAATAAAATTTTAAAGGATCTTATTGCTACCGGCGCTCTGGCGACTAGCCAGGCACCTCAACGCTTACAGGCGGAACTCATGGCCCAGATACACTTCCTTGACCAGTTCGTTGGCCAGGATAGTTTCGGAATCGCCTTCGGCAATCAGTTGGCCGTCGTTGACGATGTAAGCGGTTTCGCAGATATCCAGGGTTTCACGGACGTTATGGTCGGTGATCAGAACGCCGATACCCTTGGCCTTCAAGTGATAAATGATCTGCTTGATGTCGCCCACGGAGATCGGGTCCACACCGGCAAAAGGTTCGTCGAGCAGGATGAACTTCGGTGCGGTGGCCAGGGCGCGAGCGATTTCCACGCGACGGCGTTCACCACCGGAGAGACTCATGCCGAGGTTGTCGCGGATGTGGCTGATGTGGAACTCCTGCAGCAGGCTTTCCAGCTCCTTGCGACGGCTGGCCTTATCGAGCTCCTTGCGGGTCTCGAGAATGGCCATGATGTTGTCGGCTACCGACAGTTTGCGGAAAATCGATGCTTCTTGCGGAAGATAGCCGATACCTGCCCGTGCACGACCGTGCATCGGCTGGTGGCTTACATCCAGGTCGTCGATCAGGACACGGCCCTGATCGGCCTGAACCAGTCCGACGATCATGTAGAAACAGGTGGTCTTGCCGGCGCCGTTAGGGCCAAGCAGGCCGACGATCTGGCCGCTGTCGATGGACAGACTGACGTCGCGCACGACCTGACGGCTCTTGTAGCTCTTGGCCAGATGCTGAGCTTTCAGAGTTGCCATTACTGGGCCTTTTGCTCGTCGGTTTTCTTTTTCGGCTGGATGACCATGTCGATCCGCGGGCGTGGAGCCGTGATCGAAGTGCCGGTGGCGCGGCCGGCGTTAGCGACCTGCTTGACGGTGTCGTAGACGATTTTTTCGCCTTCGGTGGTGTTGCCTTCGTTGATCACTTTGGCGCGGTCAATCAGTACGATGCGGTTTTGCGCAGCATGGTACTGGATAGTCACCCCATAGCCCTTGACCGGCTGCGGATCGCCAACCTTCTGCAGCTGCTCGAAATACGCCAGGTTGCCCACCGAGGTCACGACATCGATTTCGCCGGCCTTGGTGCGGGTGATGGTCACGGTATTGCCGGTGATCTTCATCGACCCCTGAGTGATGATGACGTCGCCTTTGTAAGTGGCTATGCCTTGTTTGTCATCGAGTTGGGCGTCGTCGGCCTGAATGCGGATGGGTTGCTGGCTATCAGTCGGCAGAGCCCAGGCGCTCACGCTTCCCAGTGCTGCGCTCAGGCTGAGCAAAATAGGGAGGGTTTTAACGAGCCTCATACTGTCCTCTTACGTTCGATAGCAGGTGCATCCTGCCTTCTTCCAAATACGCTTTCATTCCCTTGCCCGTAGACACGCCACCGGCGCCGTCGATTCTAACGGCTTGCTCGGTCTGCGCATATTGCTTCTGGGGGAATACAGTCATACGACTACTGGTAATAATCGTCGCGCGGTTTTTCTCGTCGGTACGTGCAATACGTACCGAATCAATCAATTCAACTTCAGTGCCGTCCGGGTTGACCTCGCCGCGTTCGCTCTGGATGTGCCAGGGGAATGTCGTGCCGCGATACATTTGCAGGTCGGGTTTGGTCAGCAACGTCACTTCGGTTGCTTTCAGGTGTTCGACCTTGTCGGAAGTCATTTCGTACTGCAACTTGCCATCGGGCAGAAACTGTACGCTGTGGGCGTTGATGGCGTAGTAGTCAATGGCGCTTTCGTCGACGACCGCCGTCGGCCGCTCCATAAAGCGTTCCGGGCTGATGTTCCAGTAGCCAACGGCCGCGAACAGGGCAGCGATGACTCCGAAAATCAAAATGTTGCGAATCTTTTTGATCGACATAGGGACTCTACAGGTAGGCGGCGTTGGCCGCTTCAAGGCTGCCTTGGGCGCGCAGGATCAACTCGCAAAATTCGCGTGCCGCCCCTTCGCCCCCACGGGCCTGTGTAATGCCGTGCGCATGTTCACGGACGAAACTGGCGGCGTTGGCAACAGCCATGCCCAGGCCGACGCGACGAATCACCGGCAGGTCGGGTAGATCGTCACCGAGGTAGGCGACTTGTTCATAGCTTAGGTTGAGTTGAGCAAGAAGCTCGTCGAGCACGACCAGTTTGTCTTCGCGGCCCTGATAAAGATGGGGGATGCCGAGATTTTTTGCGCGACGCTCGACCACCGGGGTCTTGCGGCCGCTGATAATAGCCGTTTGCACACCCGTGGCCATCAGCATCTTTATGCCTTGGCCGTCGAGGGTGTTGAAGGTTTTGAACTCGCTGCCGTCTTCGAGAAAGTACAGGCGACCATCAGTCAGCACGCCATCGACGTCGAAAACCGCCAGTTTGATGTTTTTGCCGCGTTGCAACAGATCGGTATTCATTACATTACTCCCGCACGCAACAAGTCATGCATATTCAAAGCGCCAACCGGGCGATCATCGCTGTCAACCACAACCAGTGCGTTGATCTTATTGTCTTCCATGATCTTCAGGGCTTGGGCTGCGAGCATTTCGGCACGGGCGGTCTTGCCATGGGCGGTCATCACTTCATCGATGGTGGCGCTGTGGATGTCAATGGAGCGGTCCAGTGTGCGGCGCAAATCACCGTCAGTGAAGATCCCGGCCAGACGTCCGTCGGCCTCAAGCACCATTGTCATGCCAAGACCTTTGCGGGTCATTTCCATCAATGCTTCTTTCAGCAGGGTGCCACGCTGCACTTGAGGCAGTTCCGTGCCTGCATGCATGACGTTTTCCACTTTCAGCAACAGACGACGACCCAGGGCGCCGCCCGGGTGGGAGAAGGCGAAGTCTTCGGCGGTAAAACCCCGTGCTTCAAGCAAGGCGACCGCCAATGCGTCGCCCATTACCAGGGCGGCGGTGGTCGAGGACGTCGGAGCCAGATTCAGCGGGCAGGCTTCGTGCTCGACATTTACATTTAGATTGACTTCGGCAGTCTTGGCCAGCACTGAATCAGGATTGCCGGTCATGCTGATCAACTGAATGCCCATGCGCTTGATCAGCGGCAGCAGGGTGACGATTTCATTGGTGGAGCCGGAGTTGGACAGCGCGAGGATGATGTCATCGCGGGTAATCATGCCCATGTCACCGTGGCTGGCTTCTGCCGGGTGGACAAAAAATGCCGTGGTACCGGTGCTGGCCAGCGTCGCAGCAATTTTGTTGCCGATGTGCCCGGATTTACCCATGCCGACCACAACCACGCGGCCTTTGCTGGCCAGAATCATCTCGCAAGCGCGTACGAAATCTGCATCGATATGGGCCAGCAAGCCTTCTACGGCTTCAAGCTCGAGGCGGACAGTGCGTTGTGCTGATTGAATCAGGTCGCTGGATTGGCTCATGACAGAAGTCGTATACCCTGGTGAAAAGGCGGCGATTATAACGGCAATGATCAATTCCCTCACGTTAGTTCGTCAGGCTTTGTGTGGCTACTTCTCAGTAAACCGCTCTACTTGCCTGCTTTTCGCCTGTCTTGACCCTGAACAGGCACGGCTTCGGCCTTGGGCGCTCCGCATCAGCAGTGATATAGTTCGCCGCCAGTTCGGCCTGCCCAGGATGTATGTGCTTCCGGTAGGGAGCCAGGCGTCCGAGTGAGAGGCTGCATCGCAAGGAGTTTAGATGAGTGCCGATAACGCCTACGCTGTCGAGCTGAAGGGACTGTCCTTCAAGCGCGGTACGCGCAGCATCTTCAATAACGTCGATATTCGCATTCCGCGGGGAAAGGTCACCGGCATCATGGGACCTTCCGGCTGCGGCAAAACCACACTGTTACGCCTGATGGGCGCGCAGTTGCGGCCCAGTGGCGGCGAAGTCTGGGTCAATGGGCAGAATCTGCCGAAGCTTTCGCGTAGCGACCTGTTCGATGCGCGCAAGCAAATGGGCGTGTTGTTTCAGAGCGGTGCACTGTTCACGGACCTGGACGTTTTCGAGAACGTCGCGTTTCCGTTGCGCGTTCATACCCAGTTACCCGATGAAATGATCCGCGACATCGTTCTGCTGAAATTGCAGGCGGTTGGGTTGCGGGGTGCCATAGATCTGATGCCCGACGAATTGTCGGGCGGCATGAAGCGTCGCGTCGCATTGGCGCGAGCCATTGCCCTCGATCCGCAAATTCTCATGTATGACGAGCCGTTTGTCGGGCAGGACCCTATCGCTATGGGCGTGCTGGTGCGTCTGATCCGTCTGCTCAACGACGCGCTGGGGATCACCAGTATTGTGGTTTCCCACGATTTGGCCGAAACCGCGAGCATTGCCGATTACCTGTATGTGGTCGGTGATGGGCAGGTGTTGGGGCAAGGGACTCCTGAGGAGTTGATGAACACCGACAACCCACGCATTCGTCAATTCATGAAAGGCGATCCGGACGGCCCGGTACCGTTCCACTTTCCGGCGCCGGATTACCGCGCAGATCTTCTGGGGAAGCGCTGATGCGCAAGAAATCACTAATAGAGAGGGTTCGCCTCTTCGGTCGCTCAGCTATCGACATTGTCGAGGTGTTGGGACGTTCGACGCTGTTTCTGTTCCATGCTCTACTCGGTCGCGGCGGCATCGGCGGCAGTTTCGGCTTGCTGGTCAAGCAATTGCACTCGGTGGGTGTGATGTCCCTGGTGATCATTGTGGTCTCCGGGATATTCATCGGCATGGTATTGGCGCTGCAAGGCTTCAACATCCTGTCCGGCTACGGTTCGGAACAGGCGGTCGGGCAGATGGTTGCACTGACGTTGCTGCGTGAGCTGGGGCCGGTGGTTACGGCCTTGCTGTTCGCCGGGCGTGCCGGTTCGGCCCTGACTGCCGAAATCGGCAACATGAAATCCACCGAGCAGCTCTCCAGTCTGGAAATGATTGGCGTGGACCCGCTCAAGTACATCATTGCCCCGCGCCTCTGGGCGGGCTTCATTTCTCTGCCGCTGCTGGCGATGATTTTCAGCGTGGTGGGGATTTGGGGCGGTTCCTGGGTGGCTGTCGACTGGCTTGGCGTGTATGAAGGTTCCTACTGGTCGAACATGCAAAATAGCGTGACGTTCAACGGTGACGTGCTCAATGGCATCATTAAAAGCATCGTCTTCGCTTTTGTAGTGACCTGGATTGCTGTTTTTCAAGGCTATGACTGTGAGCCCACATCCGAGGGGATCAGTCGTGCCACCACCAAGACCGTGGTGTATGCCTCATTGGCCATTCTCGGCCTCGACTTTATTCTGACTGCCTTGATGTTTGGAGATTTCTGATGCAAAACCGCACCCTGGAAATCGGTGTCGGCCTTTTCTTGCTGGCTGGCATTCTGGCTTTGCTGCTGCTTGCCTTGCGGGTCAGTGGCCTGTCCCCGGCCGCGAGCGGCGACACTTATAAACTTTATGCGTATTTCGACAATATTGCCGGTTTGACTGTCAGATCCAAAGTGACCATGGCCGGTGTGACCATCGGCAAGGTTTCGGCTATCGATCTGGATCGCGACAGTTTCACAGGGAGGGTCACGCTGCTGCTGGAAAAGCGGGTAGATAATCTGCCGACTGACTCCACTGCATCTATCCTGACCTCTGGCCTGTTGGGCGAAAAATACATTGGCCTCAGCGTGGGCGGGGAGCAGACCCTGCTCAAGGATGGTTCCACCATCCATGACACCCAGTCGTCGCTGGTGCTTGAAGACCTGATCGGTAAATTCCTGCTCAATACCGTTAGTAAAGAAGCCAAATGAGGAGTTTTTTCATGATCTCTACCTTGCGACGTGGCCTGTTGGTATTACTCGCGGCGCTGCCGTTGATGGCTAACGCCGTGGCTGCGCCTTCCGCGCACGATCTGGTACAGGACACCACCAACCGGCTGCTTGCCGATCTGGCGGCCAATAAAGCGAAATACAAGCAAAACCCAAGTGCGTTCTACGATGCCCTGAACGGTATTGTCGGCCCGGTGGTCGATGCCGACGGTATTTCGCGCAGCATCATGACCGTCAAGTTCTCGGGCAAAGCTACGCCGGAGCAGATGGCGCGCTTTCAGGACAACTTCAAGCGCAGCCTGATGCAGTTCTATGGCAATGCCCTGCTCGAATACAACAATCAGGGCATTACCGTTTCCCCTGCCAAAGATGAAGGCAAGGACCGCACCACTGTTGATATGCAGGTCAAAGGCAGTAGCGGCTCGATCTACCCGGTTTCCTACACCCTGACCAAAATCCAGGGTGAGTGGAAAGTCCGTAACGTGATTATCAACGGCATCAACATTGGCAAGCTGTTCCGTGATCAGTTCGCTGACGCCATGCAGCGCAATGGCAACGACCTGGACAAGACCATTAATGGTTGGGCCGGTGAAGTCGCCAAAGCCAAGGAAAAAACCGCCGAAGCTGGCGATAAGGCGTCGCAACAATGAGTGAGTCGGCCGTCCGTTTGGGCGAAGCCGGTGAATTGTTGCTCAGTGGCGTGCTGGATTTCCGCACCGGCCCTGGGCTGCGCAAAGAAGGCCAGGCTTTGATCAAATCCAGCGCTGTGACTGCACTGGTGATTGATTGCTCTGCGGTTGCGAAGTCCAGTAGCGTCGGTTTGTCGCTGCTGTTGGCCTTCATGCGTGATGCAGCGGCTGCCGGCAAGGCGCTGAGCATTCGTGCGCTGCCCGATGACATGCGTGAAATTGCTCAGGTTTCAGGTTTGACCGAGCTGTTGGCGCATCCCTAACTATCATCTATAAAGAGGCCCCCCGTCAGAGTCCTGCTTAGCGGGGTTCGCAGGCGCGGGGCTTTTTTGTATGATGTCCGACCCGTGCGCACAGGGCGCCGATTGAGGTTGAGCATGCAGGCCAACGAAGTGAAGAGCTTTCTTGAAGGAAAGCTGTCCGAGACTCTTCTATCAGTGCAGGTAGAAGTTGAGGGCGAAGGCTGCAACTTTCAGCTGAACGTGATTAGTGACGAACTGGTGGCTTTGAGCCCTTTTCAGCAGCGCGGCCTGGGCCGAGCGCACCTGAGCCCAAGGGCGTCGAGATTCTTATGGATAAATTGATTATTACCGGCGGCATTCGTCTTGATGGCGAAATTCGCATCTCCGGGGCAAAGAACTCTGCCCTGCCGATTTTGGCTGCAACCTTGCTGTGCGATGGTCCTGTAACGGTCGCTAACCTGCCGCACCTCCACGACATCACCACCATGATCGAGCTGTTTGGCCGCATGGGCATTGAGCCGGTGATCGACGAAAAGCTCAGCGTCGAAATTGATCCACGTACCATCAAAACCCTGATTGCCCCGTACGAACTGGTGAAAACCATGCGTGCCTCGATCCTGGTGCTGGGCCCGATGGTTGCCCGTTTCGGTGAAGCCGAAGTCGCATTGCCTGGCGGTTGCGCCATTGGCTCGCGTCCGGTCGACCTGCACATCCGTGGTCTCGAAGCCATGGGCGCCACCATCGATGTCGAAGGTGGCTACATCAAGGCCAAGGCACCTGAAGGCGGCCTGCGCGGTGCGCACTTCTTCTTCGATACCGTCAGCGTGACCGGTACCGAAAACATCATGATGGCAGCCGCTCTGGCCAAGGGCCGCAGCGTTCTGGCAAACGCTGCTCGCGAGCCTGAAGTCATCGACCTGGCGAACTTCCTGATCGCCATGGGTGCCAAGATCTCTGGTGCCGGCACCGACACCATCACCATCGATGGCGTGGAGCGTCTGCACCCGACGACTTACAAAGTGATGCCCGATCGCATCGAAACCGGTACCTACCTGGTAGCGGCTGCTGTGACTGGCGGCCGTGTGAAGGTTAAGGATACTGATCCGACCATCCTTGAAGCCGTACTGGAAAAACTCAGGGAATCGGGTGCCGAAATCACCTGCGGTGAAGACTGGATCGAGCTGAACATGCACGGCAAGCGGCCAAAGGCCGTCAACGTGCGTACGGCTCCGTACCCGGCGTTCCCGACCGACATGCAGGCGCAGTTCATCTCGCTGAACGCGATTGCCGAAGGTACTGGCGCGGTGATCGAGACCATCTTTGAAAACCGCTTCATGCACGTGTATGAATTGCACCGTATGGGCGCCAAGATCCAGGTCGAAGGCAACACCGCAATCGTTACCGGTACCGAGAAACTCAAGGGCGCGCCAGTTATGGCCACCGACCTGCGGGCTTCGGCCAGCCTGGTCATCTCGGCACTGATCGCCGAAGGCGACACGCTGATCGATCGCATCTACCACATCGACCGTGGTTACGAGTGCATCGAAGAGAAACTGCAGATGCTCGGCGCGAAGATCCGCCGCGTACCGGGCTAGTTTTGGCGTCATGGGCACAAGGATGTGCCCGACAGTTGGTTTCGTTTCAAGTCGAGCCCGTAATGTTCAGGCTCGATGTTTGTCCGGCGCCGTTTGCGACCGGGCATAAGTATCCTGATAAGGACTTACGTTTCCCATGTTGACCATCGCACTGTCCAAGGGCCGCATCCTCGACGACACCCTGCCGCTTCTGGCTGAAGCAGGCATTGTGCCGACCGAGAATCCGGACAAGAGCCGCAAGTTGATCATCCCCACGACCCAGGCCGATGTTCGCCTGCTGATCGTGCGCGCCACCGATGTGCCGACCTACGTCGAGCATGGTGCCGCCGACCTCGGCGTGGCCGGTAAAGATGTGTTGATGGAGTACGGTGGCCAGGGCCTGTACGAGCCGCTGGACCTGCGAATTGCCCTGTGCAAGCTGATGACCGCCGGCCGTATTGGTGACGTCGAGCCCAAGGGCCGCCTGCGAGTGGCGACCAAGTTCGTC
>JAPLSD010000787.1 GCA_026398835.1 Pseudomonas sp. | reverse complement strand
GTGATGCCATGGACGGTGTTCTACCAGCAGTCGGCGTTGATCGATAAAGGTTTGAACCCGGATCATCTGCGGCTTGCGCGGATCGCTACGCTGGTCGGTACGGTGTTTTGTCAGGTGCTGACCGCCGCCATCGTCATCGCCGCTGCAGCCACGCTGGGCGGCCATGGTGCGGGTCTGGACAACATTGCCCAGATCGGTGAAGCCTTTGGTGCACTTATTGGGCCGACGTGGGGCAAGCTGGTGTTCGCTATCGGGCTGTCCGGCGGCGCGCTGGTGGCGACTATTGTGGTGTGCCTGAGCGCCGTCTGGGCAGTGGGTGAGGCTCTTGGGGTGCATCACTCGCTGGAGCAACATCCGCTGGATGCACCGTGGTTCTACGGCCCCTTCGCCGTATTGTTGATCGCCGGGGCGCTGCTGGTGGCGTCCGGCGTCAACCTGATCCGGCTGTCGATCGCGGTCGGGGTGCTCAATGCGCTGTTGATTCCATTCATGTTGCTGTTGTTGTTCTTGCTGGCGCGTAGCGTCCTGCCGCCTGTACATCGTTTGCGCGGGCATTATGCGCTGGCTGTCGCTGTCATTTTCACGCTGACCTCGGCGCTCGGGCTGTACGCCGGGCTGAGCGGTTCGCTGGGATGATGTTCCCATGACACATTCTCTTGTCGGGAAACCGCTCTATGTTATTTGAAGGTGCGCTGCACGCGCTGGGCATGACTTTTCAGGTGTTCCTGCTGGATTTAATACTGTCCGGCGACAATGCGTTGGTGATTGCGCTGGCCTGTCGCGGGCTCCCGCCGCATCAGATGAGACGGGCAGTGATGATCGGCACCAGTGGCGCAATTGTCCTGCGGGTGCTGCTGACCACGCTGGCCGGCTGGTTGCTGTTGGTACCCTGGCTCAAGCTGGTCGGCGCGGTGCTGTTGCTGGTGATTGCGATTCGGCTATTGACCGAAGATGAGCCGGACGAGGAGGGCAACCTGGCGGACAGCTCACTGTCGACGCTGAGTGGCGCGGTGGTAACCGTGTTGACCGCAGACCTGATCATGAGCATGGACAATGTGGTCGGGCTGGCTGCCGTGGTTCAGGGTAGTGTCTTCTATCTGGTGCTGGGTTTGCTGTTAAGTGTGCCGCTGTTGATGTTCGGCAGCCTGCAAATCACCCGGCTGCTTCAGCGTCAGCCGTTTCTGGTCTCGATCGGCGGCGCATTGCTGGGTTATGTTGCGGGGGATATCGCGGTCTCCGATCCGGTGGTCGTCGGCTGGGTCAACAGCCAATCGCCTGCGCTCAATCAGGTGGTGCCGCTG
>JAPLSD010000417.1 GCA_026398835.1 Pseudomonas sp. | reverse complement strand
GTTCACCGAACGCCCGAGAAAGGCACCGGCGCTGTAAGCCAGCAGCGGCACGCTGGCTTCGCCTTCCAGGTCGAACAGCGGCTTGCCCTCGGCATCCGCCGCGCAGACCGGGAGCATCTCGGTGTCTCCCAGATGCAGCGAGGGGAAGATTTCTGGGTCCATCTGCATCGCCGCGTCTGGATCATAGAACGCCAGCATCAGGTCACAACCACCTTCACGCAACGCATGCACGGCATCGCCGACGTTGGTCGCTACCAGCCGTGTAGCGATATTCAAACCTTCATTGCGCAACTGCGCGATCCAGCGCGGGAAGAAGCCCAGCGCCAGGGAGTGGGCAGCAGCGACTTGCATCACTTCACCCTGCCCGCCTTCCAGGTGGTGCAAGTGGCGCAGCACCTCGCCGAGCTGTTCGACCACCGTGCGCGCAGTCACCAGAAACAGCTGCCCCGCCGCCGTCAATTCGATCGGCGTGCGCGAGCGGTTGACCAGGGTCAGGCCCAGCGCGGATTCGAGACTGCGGATCCGCCGACTGAACGCCGGCTGAGTGACGAAACGTCGCTCGGCAGCCTGGGAGAAGCTGCGGGTGGCGGCCAGAGCACTAAAGTCCTCCAGCCATTTGCTTTCCAGATTCATCACGTCCTCCCGGACACGCACCATTTTAGGTCACACGCTCGCCGCGTACGCGGCGTCACACGGGCATTATGCCGAATGTGCATAGGCCAGTGTTTAACAGCATTGGCCCAAAATTCTCCACAAGCCTAGCATTCACAGCGTTCCGGCACAGACCGTGTCCATATCGAGATGATTTCTATCATGTCCTCCGCTGCATCATTCCGCACAGAAAAAGACCTGCTTGGCGTACTCGAAGTACCGGCTCAAGCGTATTACGGCATCCAGACCCTGCGAGCGGTGAATAACTTCCGTCTCTCCGGCGTTCCGATCTCGCATTACCCGAAGCTGGTCGTCGGTCTGGCAATGGTCAAACAGGCCGCCGCAGACGCCAACCGTGAGTTGGGTCACCTCAGTGAAGCCAAGCACGCTGCCATCAGCGAAGCCTGTGCCCGTCTGATCCGCGGCGATTTCCACGAAGAGTTCGTGGTGGACATGATTCAGGGCGGCGCTGGCACTTCAACCAACATGAATGCCAACGAAGTCATCGCCAACATCGCGCTGGAGGCCATGGGCCACAGCAAGGGCGAATACCAGTACCTGCACCCGAACAACGACGTGAACATGGCGCAGTCGACCAACGACGCCTACCCGACGGCGATCCGTCTGGGTCTGTTGCTCGGTCACGATGCCTTGCTGGCCAGCCTCGACAGCCTGATCCAGTCGTTCGCTGCCAAAGGTCAAGAATTCAGCCACGTTCTGAAGATGGGTCGTACCCAGCTGCAAGACGCCGTGCCGATGACCCTGGGTCAAGAATTCCGCGCCTTCGCCACCACCTTGAGCGAAGACCTGGCGCGTCTGAAAACCCTCGCACCTGAGTTGCTGACCGAAGTGAACCTGGGCGGCACCGCGATCGGCACCGGCATCAACGCCGACCCGCGTTACCAGCACCTGGCCGTATCGCGTCTGGCGATCATCAGCGGTCAACCGCTGGTACCGGCCGCCGACCTGATCGAAGCCACGTCCGACATGGGCGCCTTCGTACTGTTCTCCGGCATGCTCAAGCGTACGGCAGTCAAGCTGTCGAAGATCTGCAACGACCTGCGCCTGCTGTCCAGCGGCCCACGCACCGGCATCAACGAAATCAACCTGCCAGCGCGTCAGCCAGGCAGCTCGATCATGCCCGGCAAGGTCAACCCGGTTATCCCGGAAGCGGTCAACCAAGTGGCATTCCAGATCATCGGCAACGACCTGGCACTGACCATCGCGGCCGAAGGCGGCCAGCTGCAACTGAACGTGATGGAGCCGCTGATCGCCTTCAAGATCTTCGACTCGATCCGCCTGCTGCAACGCGCCATGGACATGCTGCGCGAGCACTGCATCGTCGGTATCACTGCCAACGAAGCCCGTTGCCGCGAACTGGTCGAACACTCGATCGGTCTGGTCACCGCGCTGAACCCGTACATCGGCTATGAAAACGCCACCCGCATCGCCCGTATCGCCCTTGAAAGCGGCCGCGGCGTGCTGGAACTGGTGCGCGAAGAAGGCTTGCTCGACGACGCCATGCTC
>JAPLSD010000701.1 GCA_026398835.1 Pseudomonas sp. | reverse complement strand
TTGCCGGCCAGGTCCGGGTGAGCATTGATCAGTGCCAGCTGGCTGGCGTGATCGGCACTCAACAGGATGTCGCTCATGCGCTGGTGCAGGGTTTCGATCTGGTCGATCGATGCGTCCTGACCCAGTTCGAAAGCCTTTTCGGCTACCCATGGCGAATGTTCGTAGATATCGGCGAAGGCTTCGACGAAGGCCTCGCGGTTCAAGATCGATGGCTTGAGGGTCGAAAAGGTGCTCATTTCGAGGTCCTCCCTTGGTAAGGATGGGTTTCGTGCCAGTGGCGGGCGATGTCTACCCGACGGCTGAACCAGACCTGTTCGTGGCCTTTAGCGTATTCGATAAAGCGTTTGAGGGCGGCCAGGCGCGCCGGACGGCCGATCAACCGGCAGTGCAAACCAATGGAGAGCATCTTAGGCGATTCGGCGCCTTCGGCATAAAGCACGTCGAATGCGTCTTTCAGGTATTGGTAGAAGTCGTCGCCCTTGTTGAAACCCTGGACCTGGGTGAAGCGCATGTCGTTGGTGTCGAGGGTGTACGGAATCACCAGGTGCGGTTTGCCGGTCGGGTTGTTCGGTTCCCAGTACGGCAGGTCGTCGTCGTAGGTGTCACAGTCATAGAGGAAACCGCCCTCTTCCATCACCAGCCGACGGGTGTTCGGCCCGGTGCGGCCGGTGTACCAGCCCAACGGGCGCTCGCCGCTGATTTCGGTGAGGATGCGGATCGCTTCGAGCATGTGCTCACGCTCTTGCGCTTCGTCCATGTACTGGTAGTCGATCCAGCGGTAACCGTGGCTGCAGATCTCGTGACCGGCTTGAACCATGGCGCGGATCACGTCTGGATGGCGCTGGGCGGCCATGGCCACGGCAAAGATGGTCAGCGGGATGTCGAATTCTTTGAACAGCTTGAGGATCCGCCAGACGCCGGCACGGCTGCCATACTCGTAAAGGGACTCCATGCTCATGTTGCGCTCACCCTGCAGCGGCTGCGCCGAAACCATTTCCGAGAGGAAGGCTTCCGACTCTTTGTCGCCGTGCAGGATGTTGCGCTCGCCGCCTTCTTCGTAATTGAGCACAAAGGACAAGGCGATGCGGGCATTGCCCGGCCAGTGTGGGTGAGGAGGGTTACTGCCGTAACCGATCAGGTCGCGTGGGTAGTCAGCGCTCACTGCAGTCTTCCTTCTTATTCGTGGTGTCTTGTTCATGACAAGGGTTGTGTGGCGGCCTGGCGATGAGATGACAGGCTTGCGTCACAGCGATGGAGTGATTGTATACAACTTTATTGTCACTTTGTAAGCCTGAATTTTCGCAAATTTCACTGTTTGTCATCTAAAAGGGGGACTGCAAGAAACCTGCCTGATTGGTCAGCTAAAAGATAGGAGGTCGGCTAATCGCAAGGCGCGGCTGTAAATTAATGCCCAATTCAGTACTGATAGGGGCGAAGGTAAAAATGTGGTTTTTATTGTGTACAATTTTTTTGAAAAGTGTCTTAATCAGTCGCTCGCCGCCCGTTTTCGTGCTCCAAAACGGTGCGGTCTCCTTTTTAACTGACTCCGGGAGGCGCGAGGCCTTGCTGCTTGATTGCAGACAGGCGCGCAGAATCAATGGGACGTTTGACTACACACGTTTTGGATGCCGCACACGGTTGCCCTGGCGGCTCGA
>JAPLSD010000134.1 GCA_026398835.1 Pseudomonas sp. | reverse complement strand
TCACGCATCAGTTCGCAGTAGTGATAGGTCGGGTGCGTCGGGTCACCGTAGCGGGCGTAGCTTTCGTGGTAGCAGCCGCCGGAGCACAGGTTGCGGATGTGGCAGTCTTCGCAACCGGTGTTGGTGCGGTCCAGGCGCTGGGACAGGAAGTCGTTCAACTCGACCTGTTTCACCCCGCTGTGCACATTGCCAAAGGTCGGCAGCGACGACCCCGTGAATCGATGGCAAAGGTTCAGCTCACCCTTGTGATCCACCGCCAGCATCTTCAGACCGGCGCCGCACGGCAGGGCTTTTTTGTGGCCTTCGTGGATGTCGGTGATCAGTTGGTGCAGGTTGGAGAATCCGATATTGCGGTGCTCCAGCGCGGCCTCCAGATAACGCCGGCCGAGGGCTTTCATGTTGGCGAAGACTTCGATCAGTTCCTCGCTGGACAGGTTGAAAGTGCTGATGTCGCCGGAGGTCACCGGGGCGAAGCCAACTTCGGCAAAACCCAGTTCATTGAACAGGTGATCCCAGATGGTTTCGACGTCAGTGATGCCTTTGGTCAGCGTTACCCGCGCGCCCACCGGGCGGCTGTTGTAGCGTGACAGCAGCATCTCGGCCTTGCGCCGGACCACGTCGTAAGTGCCCTGCCCGCCCACGGTGATGCGGTTGCGGTCGTGAACGGTTTTAGGGCCATCGATGCTCACTGACAGACCAAAGCGGTGGGCATTCAGGTAATCGACGGTCTCTTCGGTGAGCAGCGTTGCGTTGGTGGTCATCACGAACTCAACGAACTTCCCGGCCTCGGAAAAACGCTTCTCGCAGTAGTCAACCATGTGCTCGATCAGCTTGCGATTACTCAGCGGTTCGCCGCCGAAGAACACCACGGTGAAACGCTCTTCATCCGGGGATTCCCTGAGCAGCATTTCCACCGAAGCAATCGCCGTGTCGACGTCCATTTTTTTGCCAGCCGACGGTTTGTCGAGGTCTTCCTTGTAGCAATAGGTGCAACTCAGGTTGCAGCCGGTGTTGACGTTCAGCACCACGGTATTGATCGCCGTGCGCTCGACCCGTTTGACGCCGATGTCCGGGGTCAGCGGCGAGCCATCGCTGACCAGTTCCAGGGCGATCAGCTCGCGCAGGGTCTCGGTAATTTCCTCGCCGCCGTAGTGTGCGGCCAAGCGTTCGATCAGGTC
>JAPLSD010000726.1 GCA_026398835.1 Pseudomonas sp. | reverse complement strand
GGCTGCGCAGATCCCGCTGGAGCTGGGCCCGAATGCGCCGCGCTCCAACATTGAACTGCTCGAACGTTTGCGTCTGGCCCGCGAGCACGGCTATGCCTGGGTCGAGGAGAGTTCAGCGGTCGGCACCTCGGCGATTGCCGCGGTGGTGCGTCATCCGGTGGATGGGCGGGTGGTTGGTGTGCTCAGTGTGGCGGGGCCTAGCGCGCGGCTGCCCCAGGCACGGCTCCACGAATTGGCGCCACTGTTGTTGAAGTTTGCGGATGAGTTGTCGGCGGCGAGCCAGGCGTCGGAACTCTTTAGCTGAATCTTTCGGGTTGACCTCAATCCCGTAGCAGCCTGGCGCCAGCTGCTACGGGGATCGCGTCGAACATTCCATAATCATTAAACCTGTTCGCTGTTCGCACAGCTTTTAATTTCCCTCTTGATTGAAATTGGAACCGAGTTCTAAATAATTTGAATTCAGCGTCCCGAGAACAATCACAAGAGGATTTCCGCTTTGAACTCGCCACTTCGCATCGCTCTGATCGGCGCCGGCAATATGGGCCAGCAGCATTATCACCACCTCAAACACCTGGCCGAAGCCACGTTGTGTGCGGTAGCCGATCCGGGGCCTCAGGCCGCTGGCATGGCCGCCGAGTGGGACGTTCCGTATTTCGCTGATCACCGGCAGATGCTCGAGCAGATGCAACCAGAGGCGGTGATCGTCGCTAACCCAAACAACCTGCATGTCAGCACGGCGCTGGATTGTTTGAGCATGGGTGTGCCGGTGCTGCTGGAGAAACCGGTGGGTGTGCACATGGACGAAGTGCGCGAGCTGGTTGCTGCCTCGAAAGCCACGGGTGTGCCGGTGTTGGTGGGGCATCACCGGCGGCACAATCCGCTGATCGTCCGCGCTCATGAGCTGGTGCACAGCGGCGCACTGGGGCGGCTGACCACGGTGACTGCACTCTGGCAGTTGCAAAAACCGGACAGCTATTTCGAGATCCCCTGGCGCCGCGAGCCCGGTTCCGGGATGTTGCTGACCAACCTGATCCACGATCTCGATTTGCTGCGCCATCTGTGCGGCGAAGTACGCCAGGTTCAGGCCATCACCAGTAACGCCGTGCGCGGTTTTGCCAATGAAGATTGCGCGGCGGTGTTGCTGCAATTCGACAGCGGCGCGTTGGGCAGTCTGACCGGTTCCGACGCGGTGGCGGCGCCCTGGAGTTGGGAACTGGACTCAGGTGAAAACCCGGTTTATCCACGGCAGTCCGATCAACCGTGCTACTTGCTGGCTGGAACCGGTGGTGCGCTGAGCATCCCGCAGCTCAAGCGTTGGCAGTACGCCGAGGCCGGTGCCGGGTGGCATCAGCCGTTGCTGGCGGTGCAGGAAAATTTCACTGCGGATGAGGCGTTGCGCCTGCAACTGCAGCACTTCGTTCGAGTTGCGCGAGGCGAAGTGGAACCACTGGTGAGTGTCGCCGACGCCGCTCGCACCCTGGCATTGATTGAAGCCATCCGCGAAGCCGCCGAAACCGGTCGCGCTTGCGCCCCGGCCCTGATCGGGTGATGACTATGAGCGAACGTATTTTTTCCCTGGCCAGCCTGACGGTGCTCGAAGTGTCGCCACCGGAAATGGTCGAGGTCGCCGCCCGTGCCGGTTACAGCCATGTCGGCTTGCGACTGGTGCCGGCGACGCCTGAGGAACACCATTTTCCGTTGGTTGCTGACCCCGAGCTGCTCCGGCAAACATTGACGCGATTACGAGATACTGGCATCCGGGTTCTCGATGTGGAGATCCTGCGGCTCAAGCCAGAAACCTGCATCGCGGATTTTGAGGCGATCCTCTCTGTCGGCGCCGAACTTGGAGCCAGTGAGTTGTTGGTCGCAGGTAATGATCCGAATGAGTCACGACTGACGGATAACTTTGCCGCGTTGTGCGATCTGGCTGGTTCGTATGGATTGCACACGCATCTGGAATTCATGCCCTGGACCGATGCGCGTAACCTCGAGCAAGCCGCGCGCATTGTGGAGAGTGCCGGACGTGAAACGGGTGGGGTGCTGGTGGATGCTTTCCATTTCGATCGCTCGGCTTCGCATCTGGAGGACTTAGTCAGGATTGCTCCTTCTCGGCTGCGTTATGCACAGTTGTGCGATGTGGCGGGGCCACGGCCAGCGGACATGCAGGAGATTCTGCGTCAGGCGCGCAACGAGCGACGTTTCCCCGGCGACGGCGATTGCAACTTGCTAGGGTTGTTACGTTGTTTGCCGGTCAATATTCCCTTGAGCCTGGAGATTCCGACTGTGCACTTGTTGGAGCAGGGCGTGAGTGCCTTGCAGCGGGCGCAGATGGCGTTGGACAAGACCCGGGCGTTGCTGGAAAACCTGTAGCTGATCGTTCCCACGCTCTGCGTGGGAACGATCAAGCTTCTTTATCTCCCAGAGAATCCCATGACCCTCAGCACACCCCTTTCCGGCGTCAATCAGCCCTTCAAGGGCATTCTGTTGGTCGTCGTGGCGACCTTTCTGTTTTCCAGCCATGACGCTTTGTCCAAATACCTCTCCGGTTTCTATCCGGTGGTGATGGTGGTCTGGGCGCGGTATCTGGTTCATACGTTGTTGATGGCCGGGATTTTCCTGCCGCAATCGGGCCTGCGGGTGCTGCGCAGTAAACGGCCGTTGCTGCAGTTCTTGCGGGCGCTGTGTTTGCTCAGTACCAGTCTTCTGTTTACTACGGGCCTGTTGTTCATCCCGTTGGCGGAGGCGACGGCAGTCAATTTCCTTGCGCCAGTATTGGTCACGGCGTTGTCGGTGCCGTTGCTCGGTGAGCACGTCACCCGCGGCCAATGGCTGGCAGTGATCTGCGGTTTCATCGGGGTACTGATCATCGTCCATCCCGGCGGTGAACTGTTCACCCCGGCGGTGCTGTTGCCATTCTGTTCGGCGCTGTTTTTCTGCTTCTATCAATTGCTCACCCGCAAGCTCAGCGAGTTGGACAGTCCGACCACCAGTAACTTTTTCGCTGGCCTGTGCAACACCATGGTGATGAGTGCGTTGGTGCCGTTCTTCTGGCAAGTACCGAGCGTTGGTCACGGTTTGCTGATGGTGGCGTTGGGCGCCTGTGGCATGACCGCGCATTTGTTTCTGACCCAGGCGTTTCGTCATGCGGCACCGGCGTTGCTGGCGCCATTTGGTTACTGCCAGATTGTCTTCGCCGGTTTGCTGGGGTGGCTGTTGTTTTCCCATACACCGACCCTGACCACGGTGGTCGGCATCGGCGTGATTTGTCTCAGCGGGTTGGCGGCGGTTTGGCAACAGCGGCGCCAGTGAATCACTCGCGCGGGGGAGGGGGTACGCAGGCCTGGCGTCAGACCTGCGCGAGGGTGGATCAGTTTTCGACTTTCGGGATCTTGCGCGGCGCCATGAAGTACAACCAGATCAGCGCGATGAAGTACATCGCCGGGATCATGGTGAACAGCACGGTGTAGTTGTTATGGGTGGTGGTCAGGATGTAGCCGACCAACTGAGTCATGAACATCCCGCCGATGGCCGCGCACATACCGCCGAAGCCGAACACCGTACTCATCATGTGTTTGGGCGTGTAGTCCATCACCAGGCTCCAGATGTTCGCGGTCCAGGCCTGGTGCGCACCGATGGCCAGGGAGATGGCAAACACAGCGACCCATAGACTGCTCGAGCCGGCGGCCATGATTACGCCAATGATGCAGCAGGCGAACAGCAGCATGGACATCAAGCGAGCCTTGATCGGCTTGATCCCGCGACCGATCAGGAACGAGGACAGAATGCCGCCGCCGACGCTGCCGAAGTCGGCGGTCAGGTAAATGATGATCAGCGGGATACCCATTTGGGTCACGTTGATGCCCAGGTTGTATTGCTGGTTCAGAAAGGGTGGCAGCCAGTACAGGTAGAACCAGAACACCGGCGCGGTGATCGCATAGGCCAGGGCGAAGGCCCAGGTGCCACGCATGCGCAGGATCCGCGAGAAGGGCACCGGGGTTTGTTCCGGTTCGACTTCCTTCTGGATGTAGTCCAGTTCGGATTGTTTGACCGACGGGTGATCTTCCGGGTTGAAGTATTTCAGACCCCAGAACGTCAGCCAGATCGCGCCCAGTGCCGACATGCAGAGGAACGCGGCTTGCCAGCCCCAAACCTGCAGGATCAGCGGCAGCAGCATCGGGGTAAACATGGCGCCAACGTTGGTGCCGGCGTTGAAGATCCCAGTCGCTACGGCGCGCTCGCCAGCCGGGAACCACAGCCGGGTGGTTTTCACGCAGGCCGGGTAGTTGGCGGCTTCAGTCAGGCCGAGAATAAATCGGCAGACCATGAAACCGAGTGCGGATGTCGCCAGGCCATGGGCGCCAGTGGCCAGGCTCCAGAGCAGCACGGCGAAGAAAAACACCCGTTTCACGCCGATCTTGTCGATCAACCGTCCTTGCAGGACAAAGCCGACGGCATAGCCGACCTGAAACCAGAAGTTGATGTTGGCGTAGTCCATCGCCGTCCAGCTCATTTCCTTTGCCAGGATTGGCTGCATCACGCCCAGTGCGGCGCGGTCGATGTAGTTCAGCGTGGTGGCGAAAAACACCAGCGCCAGCATGCCCCAGCGGGTTTTGCCGACCGCCATGGCTGCGCGAATCTTGTCACCTATACCGCCTCTGGCGGCGCTCAGGTCCGGGGCCATGCGTGAGCTTTGAGAAGGAATCATGTGTGCCATCCGTTCAATGACTGACGAGCATGGCTCGTCGGGACTT
>JAPLSD010000271.1 GCA_026398835.1 Pseudomonas sp. | reverse complement strand
GTCCAGGGGGCAGAGCGCTTTTCATTCTTGCGCAGAGTCTACAGGTGGCTGAGCTGATTGGGCTTCATCTGTTGCGGGTTCGACGCTTTCATAGCTGCTCATCGAGCTGCTTTCGTACTCCTCCGTGAGAGTGCTGAGGCCGCCGGAGATTGCGCCGATCAGCACCACGGCAAGCAACACCAACCACAGCGAAGACAGCACTTTGACCGCAGTGCTGTTGGGCGGCGGCGGTGCGCCATAACGGTTGGCGCCGGTATTGCCCGGCATAACCGTTATCAGAATCGGGAATACACTGCCCACCAGCGGTACAAGGTTCAGGAACCACAACCAGCCTGACCAGCCAAGGTCGTGGAGGCGCTGGACCGTAATGGTGATATTTACATAGAGGTAGGCAAGCACCGCAACGATGCAAAACAGGCTTCCCACCACGAAATGATCTCCAGTGAGCAAACTCAAGGCAACGACACCTGCAATAGCGGCTGCGACCAATAGCGACACCAATGTCCAGGCCAGAAACCTCAGCCGGCCGATTCGCCCTTGAACGCTGAACACTTTCAGCTCGGAAAACTCCGGAAGGGCTTCACCAACCGCTGCGCGAGGAGGGCTGTAGGGCGATTCGTCATCACTGGAAGATGATGCACTGTCGGCAGCGGGTTGATGAACCTCGGTGAAGCTGAGCTCGATCGGCTGTTGCGCCTCGATTCTGGCATCGATGCCCGTCTTCAACAGTGCATCAAGGTAAGTTTGCGCATCCGCCTGGGAAAGGTCGCGCTTCAATGCGACAGGCTTTCCGCTAAATAGCTGTTCGATGGCCGAGACATCGGTTTTGAACAGGTCGGCGAGATTGAGTTTCGCCGTGGTGATTTCGACGCCGGGAAGTAGAGCTCCGTCGAATACGATCTTGAAACGGTTTTCGCTCATGCCGGGCATCCTTGTCATTTGAAATGAGAGGGTGTTACAGAAGCAGAGTTTAAGGCCAGTCATAATTGCCTGGCCAAAAAACACCTACTGCGTTAACGCGGCCAACGTTTTGGCAGCTGCGCGGCAAGCTCCTGCGCGCTACGGTATTCGGCGTCCAGCCGTGCTACCAGTTGATCGACACTGGGCAAGTCATCGATTTCGCCAACACCCTGACCCGCAGACCAAACGGTTTTCCAGGCTTTGGCTTCGTCCTTAAGGGGTTTGAGTTTCGAGCCGAAGTTGACTTCGCCTTTACCCTGCAGCGCCGCCAGATCGAAACCGGCATTTACCAGGCTCTGGCGCATGAAACTTGCTGGGACGCCAGACACCGCGGGGGTATGAATAATGTCGGCGGCCTTGGAGTTCAGCAGCATCTCTTTATACGCTTCAGGTGCGTGGCTTTCGGTGGTGCCGATAAAGCGTGTGCCGAAGTACGCCAGGTCCGCGCCGAGCAGTTGTGCGGCGAGAATTTCGTGGCCATGGTTCAAGCAGCCGGCCAGTAGCAGGGTCTTGTCGAAGAACTGACGGATTTCGGCAATCAGCGAGAACGGGCTCCACGTCCCGGCATGCCCGCCAGCACCGGCGGCGACCGCAATCAGTCCGTCAACACCCGCTTCAGCGGCTTTTTCAGCGTGGCGACGGGTCGTGACGTCGTGAAACACCAGTCCGCCGTAACTGTGTACCGCATCGACGAGCTCTTTCACTGCGCCAAGACTGGTGATGACGATGGGCACTTTGTGTTCGATACAAATCGCCAGATCCGCTTCCAGACGCGGGTTGCTGTTGTGGACGATGAGGTTCACGGCATATGGCGCGGGATTCTCCAACACTGCCAGCCCCGCTTCGATTTCCTCGAGCCAGGCTTTGAAACCGCTGCTTTCGCGCTGATTGAGAGCAGGAAAGCTCCCCACCACACCGTTACGGCAGCAAGCCAGTACCAACTGCGGATTGGAAATCAGGAACATCGGCGCTGCCACCACAGGCAGGCGCAAACGTTGTTCAAGCAGAGCGGGCAGCGACATTGGAAGTACCCCGAATAGTTGCGATTCAGTAGGATTTAAAACGGCCGTACAACAACCAAAACGACAATAGCCAGCAATATCAGAACTGGCACCTCATTGAACCAGCGATAAAAGACATGGCTGCGGGTGTTTTCGCCACGGGCAAAACGTTTTACCTGTGCGCCGCACATATGGTGGTAGCCGATTAGAATCACCACGAGGGTCAGTTTGGCGTGCATCCAGGCACCTTGGCCGAAGTAGGCGCTCGGATTGAGGCTGATCAGCCAGATTCCGAAAACCAGCGTGGCGATCATCGCCGGCCCCATGATGCCGCGATACAACTTGCGTTCCATGACGCTGAAGCGCTCCTTGCTGATGCTGTCCTCGCTTTGGGCGTGATAGACGAACAGTCGCGGCAGGTAGAACAGACCGGCAAACCAGCAGACCAGACTGACAATGTGAAAAGCTTTGAGCCACAAATACAGCATTTTTAGTTATTCCCAGGTTCACGGTAGCCCGAATAGTAGAGGCTTGAGCGTCCGCACGTCACCATGACGGTTGTCGCAGGGCGGCGTGACCCCTATTATCAACAGCTTTCCAGTGGGTTCGTTGAGGGCAGGTATATGGTCAAGGTCGGTATCGTCGGCGGCACGGGTTACACCGGTGTCGAACTGTTGCGTCTGTTGGCGCAGCATCCGCAAGCTGAAGTGGTAGTCATCACTTCGCGATCCGAGGCGGGCCTGGCCGTTGCCGACATGTACCCGAATCTGCGAGGTCACTACGACGGTCTGGCGTTCAGCGTGCCGGACATCAAAACCCTGGCTGCCTGCGATGTGGTGTTCTTTGCCACGCCGCACGGGGTTGCTCATGCATTGGCAGGTGAGTTGCTGGCGGCGGGCACCAAGGTTATCGATCTGTCTGCAGACTTCCGTTTGCAGGACGCCGAAGAATGGGCCAAGTGGTACGGTCAGCCGCATGGTGCACCGCAACTGCTGGAAGAAGCCGTTTATGGTTTGCCGGAAGTCAATCGCGAGCAAATCAAGCAGGCGCGCCTGATCGCTGTGCCAGGTTGCTATCCAACCGCCACTCAGTTGGGTTTTCTGCCATTGCTTGAGGCTGGGTTGGCAGATACCACGCGCTTGATCGCTGACTGCAAGTCGGGTGTCAGTGGCGCCGGTCGTGGCGCCAGCGTGGGTTCGCTGTACTCCGAAACCTCCGAAAGCATGAAGGCCTATGCGGTCAAAGGACATCGTCACTTGCCTGAGATTCGCCAAGGACTGCGTCGTGCCGCGGGCAAAGACGTGGGTTTGACCTTCGTTCCGCACTTGACGCCAATGATCCGGGGCATTCACTCGACGCTCTACGCCACTGTCGTGGACAGGTCGGTGGATCTGCAGGCTCTGTTTGAAAAGCGCTACGCCAATGAGCCGTTCGTCGACGTCATGCCAGCCGGCAGTCATCCGGAAACCCGTAGCGTGCGCGGCGCCAATGTCTGCCGTATCGCTGTGCATCGTCCACAAGACGGTGATCTGGTGGTGGTGTTGTCGGTGATCGATAACCTGGTCAAAGGGGCGTCGGGTCAGGCGGTGCAGAATCTGAACATCCTGTTCGGCCTGGATGAGCGCTTGGGCTTGTCCCACGCCGGAATGTTGCCGTAAGATTTTTATCCCGCTCAGCAAAAGGCCCGTTAACCGGGCCTTTCTGCATTCTGTGATGAAGCTTTTGCTTATTGGTATACCGTAACAATAGTTGACCGCTTTTCTGGGAGAAGCGGATAATGCGCGTCATCACGCATTATGGCGGCGTAACGCCGGGAGATAGTCAGCATGAGCGTCGAATCCTTCACCCCCACGGCTTTGCAATTCACCCACGGTGCCGCGCACAAGGTGAAGAGCCTGGTCGATGAAGAGGGTAATGATCGCTTGAAGCTGCGCGTATTCGTTACGGGCGGCGGTTGTTCAGGGTTTCAATACGGCTTCACCTTCGATGAAGAAGTGGCCGATGACGACACCATCGTCGAGCGCGAAGGCGTCAGTCTGGTCGTAGACCCGATGAGCTTTCAGTACCTGGCCGGTGCCGAGGTGGATTATCAGGAAGGTCTGGAAGGCTCTCGTTTCGTGATCAAGAACCCGAATGCCTCCACGACCTGTGGTTGCGGTTCTTCGTTCTCGATCTGATCGATCAGCGCTGTACCTGTTTCACTCAACGCCGCACGGCTTCAGAGCTCTGCGGCGTTTTGCTGTCTATCGATCAAGCGGGATAGATGGCGCCGAGTATGCGCAAGCCGCGAGCGCCGGTGACGCTGGGGCGATTGGCTGCAATGCCTTCCAGGCAGCAATGGGCCAGCCAGGCAAACGCCATGGCTTCGACCCAGTCAGGGTCTACACCGTAAGCGGCGGTGCTGCTGACCTTGGCATTTGGCAGTAGGGTGGCGAGGCGACTCATTAGCGCGATGTTGTGGGCGCCTCCGCCGCAGACCAGCAATTCTTGCGTTCCGCTTTGCGCCGCCTGTAATGAATCGACGATGGTCAGTGCGGTCAGCTCAAGCAGCGTCGCCTGCACATCTTCGGCGGCCAATGCTGGCAGGCGACTCAGATGTTGCTGAAGCCATTCAAGGTTGAATACTTCGCGGCCGGTGCTCTTTGGGCCTTTGGTCACGAAGAAGGGGTCGCTGAGCAGCTCTTTCAGCAGTGCGGGTTCTACCTTGCCGCTGGCG
>JAPLSD010000875.1 GCA_026398835.1 Pseudomonas sp. | reverse complement strand
CCTGGGCATCCAGACGGCCGGCGACATTGCGTTGCAGCAAACGAGCGACTTCGGTGGAGCCGGTGAACATCACACCTTTAACCCGATCGTCGCCGACCAGACGGGCGCCAACGGTTTCACCGCGGCCCGGCAGCAGTTGCAACACGCCTTCCGGAATCCCGGCTTCAAGCATCAGGCGCACGGCTTGAGCGGCGACCAGCGGCGTTTGTTCGGCCGGTTTGGCCAGTACCGGGTTACCGGCAGCCAAAGCCGCAGCCACTTGACCGCTGAAAATCGCCAGTGGGAAGTTCCACGGGCTGATGCAGACCACCGGGCCCAGCGGGCGGTGGGCATCGTTGGTGAAATCGTTGCGCGCCTGCACCGCGTAATAACGCAGGAAGTCCACGGCTTCACGCACTTCGGCAATGGCGTTGGCGAAGGTCTTGCCGGCTTCGCGAGCCAACAGGCCCATCAGCGGCTGGATCTCGCCTTCCATCAAATCGGCGGCACGTTCCAGAATCGCGGCACGTTCGGCCGGCGGAGTCGCCTGCCAGATTGGTGCAGCGTTCAGGGCGCACTGGATGGCGTTGTCGACGTCTTCAACGGTGGCTTCTTGCACATGGCCGACCACGTCACGCAGGTCGGACGGGTTCAAGACCGGTGCAGCCACTTCATTGCTGGACGTGCAACCGAGCATCGGCGCGGCTTTCCAGTGGTTATGCGCGGTGGCCAGGAGTGCGCAGGACAACGACGCCAGACGGTGTTCGTTGGCCAGATCAATGCCACTGGAATTGGCGCGTTCAGCACCGTACAGATCACGCGGCAGCGGAATACGCGGGTGCGGCAGGCCGAAGCTGCCTTCCAGCGTCGCCATCTGCTCGATGCTGGCCACTGGATCGGCCACCAGCTCCTGAATCGAGATGGATTGGTCGGCGATGCGGTTGACGAATGAGGTGTTCGCGCCGTTTTCCAGCAGGCGACGGACCAGGTAGGCCAGCAGTGTTTCGTGAGTACCGACCGGCGCATAGACGCGGCATGGACGGTTTAGCTTGCCTTCGGAAACTTTGCCTACAACCTGTTCGTACAACGGCTCGCCCATGCCGTGCAGGCATTGGAACTCGTACTGGCCCGGGTAGTAGTTCTGACCGGCAATGTGGTAAATGGCCGACAGGGTGTGGGCGTTGTGGGTGGCGAACTGCGGGTAGATGACTTCAGGCACCGACAGCAGTTTGCGTGCGCAAGCGATGTAGGAAACGTCGGTGTACACCTTGCGGGTGTACACCGGATAGCCTTCCAGGCCTTCGACCTGGGCGCGCTTGATTTCGCTGTCCCAGTACGCGCCTTTCACCAGGCGGATCATCAGGCGATGACGGCTGCGACGAGCCAGGTCGATCACGTAGTCGATCACATAAGGACAACGCTTCTGGTAAGCCTGGATAACGAAACCGATACCGTTCCAGCCGGTCAGTTTCGGCTCGAAGCACAGGCGCTCCAGCAGATCCAGCGACAGCTCGAGGCGGTCGGCTTCTTCGGCATCGATGTTCAGGCCGATGTCGTAGTGCTTGGCCAGCAGGGTCAGCGACAGGAGGCGCGGGTATAGCTCGTCCATCACGCGCTCGTACTGGGCGCGGCTGTAACGCGGGTGCAGCGCCGAGAGCTTGATCGAAATGCCCGGGCCTTCATAAATGCCACGACCGTGGGAAGCCTTGCCGATGGAATGGATGGCTTGCTCGTAGGACGCGAGGTATTTCTGTGCGTCATGTTCGGTCAGTGCCGCTTCACCGAGCATGTCGTAGGAATAACGGAAACCTTTGGCTTCGAAGCGGCTGGCGTTGGCCAGGGCTTCGGCGATGGTTTCGCCGGTGACGAACTGCTCGCCCATCAGGCGCATGGCCATGTCGACGCCCTTGCGGATCATCGGCTCGCCGCTCTTGCCGATGATGCGGCTCAGGGACGAAGTCAGGCCTGATTCATTGTGGGTGGCGACCAGTTTACCGGTCAGCAACAGACCCCAGGTGGCGGCATTGACGAACAGCGACGGGCTGTTGCCCAGGTGGGGCTGCCAGTTGCCGGTGCTGATCTTGTCGCGGATCAGCGCATCACGGGTGCCCTTGTCCGGGATGCGCAGCAGCGCTTCGGCCAGACACATCAGTGCCACGCCTTCCTGGGACGACAGCGAGAATTCTTGCAGCAAGCCTTGAACGATACCGGCACGTCCGCCAGCGCTCTTCTGATTGCGCAGTTTCTCGGCAATCGAGGCAGCCAGCTTGTTGGTGGCTTCGGCCATGGCGGCAGGCAGGCGGGCCTGCTCCATCAGCATGGGCACCACTTCCGGTTCCGGACGACGGTAGGCGGCAGTGATCGAAGCGCGCAGGACCGATTGCGGCAGGATGCTTTCAGCGAACTCGAGGAAGCACTGGTGTGCGTGGTCAGCCTGAACGTCACCAGCGTCGTCAGCGTCTTTGCTGATCAAACCGCTCAGCTCGGTCAGGGTTGCACCACCCTCGAGTTTTTCCAGGTAATTGAAAATTGCCTGCTTGATCAGCCAATGGGGCGTGCGATCAATCGAGGTCGCGGCGGCTTTGAGG
>JAPLSD010000263.1 GCA_026398835.1 Pseudomonas sp. | reverse complement strand
TTCGTTACGAACGATTGCCGGCTGCCACTTGCCGCTGACTTCGTAGTAGAGCGCATTGCCCTGGCGTTTGAGTTTTTCGAGGAACAGGTCCTGATTGTCGCCCATTACCGTGGTCATGCTCCACGCGACCTTGCCGTTGAAACCGGCGACGATGGTCGGGATCCCGGCGACTGACACGCCAGCGGCCTGGTATTTCGGCGCGCGTATCTGCACGTAGTTCCACAGCGACGGCACGGCGATCGGTAGATGACTGTCGCTAGCGAGCAGGCTTTTACCGCTGCGGCTACGCTGTGGCGCGATGGCCCAGTTGTTCGAAGCTGCAACGCTCAGCAGGTTCAGGTCGGAGAGTTGAGCGGTGACTTTGGTGATGTTGGCCAGACCCGGGATTTGTCCATTGAGGTTCAGACCCTTGAGCTTTTCGGCTTCGGCGAAGGGAAGCGGCTCATCCGGATAGGACGGGGTCAGCCAGGCGAGCTTGTCGGCACCGACTTTCTGCGCCAGTACCAGCGAGGAGATTTCTTCCTGCAGGTTTGCCGATTGGCTGAAGCTAAGCAGGCAAAAGATCAGCGCGGAATCTTCCGGCTTCCAGTATTCAGGTTTGTAGCCTGAGGCGGCTAGATCCGACGGCAGCTTGTCGCGGTAGCGGAACAGGTAGGCATTGACGCCGCGTGCATAAACTTCAAAGAAGCGCTTGAGGCGTGGGGACGCGGCGTTATAAAGCTCGCTGGCGCTTTTTTTCAGATTGATCGCCCGCATGAAACGGTCGGCTTCCAGTACGTCAGGGCCGGACATCTCGGCCAGACGGCCCTGAGCCAGCAGACGCATGGTGACCATCTGGGTGATGCGATCACTGGCGTGCACATAACCCAGTGTGAACAGGGCGTCGTGGAAACTATTGCTCTCGATCAGCGGCATGCCCATGGCATTGCGCCGTACCGATACATTCTGCGCCAGCCCTTTGAGCGGCTGCACGCCGGAAGTGGGTGGCAGGGTGTCTTGAGTGTTCCAGGTCTGACAACCGGTCAGGCTGAGAACACCGGTCACTGCAGCGGCAACGCCGAACCGGGGAAGAAAATGTGTAAAGGCTGGCGAGGCCATGGCAAAGCTCCTGCGGAGGGTAGTGCTGATAAAGGCGCTACGTTAGTGAGCAGGAGGATGCCGCGCAAGAAGGGGGCGGATCTTATTTCAAGATTTGTCTGATAAACCTGCATTTGATCGTTCCCACCCTCCCGCGTGGGAATGCCTCACCGGACGCTCTGCGTCTGCTTTGTGACGCGGAGCGTCACGGGCTGCATTCCCACGCAGAGCGTGGGAACGATCCTGGTCCTCAGGATTTAGGCGGGTTGATCCGCGCGGCAACGGCATACGCGCGTACGGTCGCAGAGCGGTCCTGGATGTGGTTGAACCAGCGTTGTACGTTGGGGAAGTCTTCCAGGTTCTGGCTTTGCCACTTGTGCGAGACGATCCACGGATAAATCGCCATGTCGGCAATGCTGTACTCGGCCCCGGCAATGAAGTCGTGGTCGGCCAGTTGTTTGTCCAGGACGCCATACAGTCGGGCGGTTTCGTCGATGTAGCGTTTGATCGCGTAAGGGATTTTTTCCGGAGCGAACTTGCTGAAGTGATGATTCTGCCCGGCCATCGGCCCCAATCCGCCCATTTGCCAGAACAGCCATTGCAGGGTTTGCTGCCGACCGCGCAGGTCCTTGGGCAGGAACTTCCCGGTTTTTTCCGCCAGGTACAACAGAATCGCTCCGGACTCGAACAGCGCCAGCGGCTCGCCGCCGTCAGCCGGTTTCTGGTCGACGATGGCCGGGATCTTGTTGTTCGGGGAGATCTTCAGGAATTCGGGTTTGAACTGATCGTTCTGGCTGATATTCACTGCATGTACGTTGTACGGCAGGCCGGCTTCTTCCAGGAACAGGGATATTTTGTGGCCGTTGGGGGTGGTCCAGTAATACAGGTCGATCATGGAGTGCTCCAGGTGATAGGTGTCTTTGTCTATGGACAGCAAACTCCGCATCAGGTCGTCCTGTTTGCTTTCGATGGCTTGTCTGTAGGAAGAGGTGATGTTGAAGTGCGGAAAATTCAATGACCCAACAAGAGAAAAGTCGGCATGGAGCTCAAGACAAACGCGGCGCTGATTCTGATCGATCAACAGAAAGGCATTCATCACCCCAAACTCGGGCGGCGCAACAACCCGCACGCCGAGGACCGGATGGCCGAGTTGCTGGCCTATTGGCGCCATACCGGGCGGCCGGTGATCCATGTGCAGCATTTATCCTGCTCGCCTGATTCGGTGTTCTGGCCGCAGCAATCAGGTGTCGAGTTTCAGGAGCGTTTTTTGCCATTGCCGGGTGAGCAGCTGATCCGGAAGCAGGTGCCGGATGCGTTTTGCGGGACGGCGTTGGAAGCGGGATTGCGTGAGGTGGGGATAGAACAACTGATCATCGTCGGCGTGGCGACCCACAACTCGGTCGAGTCCACCGCGCGCACGGCGGGCAATCTGGGGTTTGAAACCTGGGTCGCGGCGGATGCGTGCTTTACCTTCGACAAGGCCGATTTCTTCGGTGAACCGCATTCAGCCGAAGAAGTGCACGCCATGTCGTTGGGTAACTTGCACGGCGAGTACGCCACGGTAGTGACGACGGCCGAAATTCTGAAGAAAGGCTGAAGCTGGGAGGCGTCAGTGGCATCGAGTCGCCTGCATCGCGAGCAAGCGAACGTCACCCAGCCCTTCCCACATTTAATCTGCGTCAGCCCACGATGGTGTGAGCGGTGCAAATGTGGGAGCGGGTTTGCTCGTGATGGCGATTCAACAGATGAAGAAAATATCCGCCCGAAGCATCAAGCGCCGTGGCACTTCTTGAATTTCTTGCTGCTGCCGCACGGGCAAGGGTCGTTGCGTCCGACATCTTTCAGGGCGTTGCGCACTGGTTCCTGGTGGGCGTGGCCGCAGTTCGGGCCGTGAACATGGCCATGGTCGTGATCATGGTGGTCTTGATGGTCTTGATGGTCTTGATCGTGGTTGCAGTCAGGGCCATGGATATGGGGTTGCTGGGTCATCGGGGTCACTCCGGAATTAAATCGGCGGGGATTATCACGCCATTGCGCGCCAGGTGCACGTAGTGTGCGATGAATAAACCGGTTTCCAGTTCACCTTCCAGACGATAGGGAATGGGTTGATCGGGTTTTTTCAGCAGTTTCACCAGATCCCGCACCTTGGGCCACAGGTTGGTGCGGATGGGCACCTTGAA
>JAPLSD010000786.1 GCA_026398835.1 Pseudomonas sp. | reverse complement strand
CGTAACAATGCGGTAACACACACAATTGACTTCCAGAGTTCTCCTCACGACTATAGGCGTCCCGCTGCCGCCAACCCGGCACTAAAGGGCGCAATCCAGGCCTTATAAGCACGGCAAAAGAACGTGCGCCTGTATAAATGATGAATCACGCGCGTTACTCGCAGTAGTTTCCACAGCGCCTGAATGAGGACACTTTTCATGCCAGATATCACCCTGACCACCCTGCAAAGCCTCAAGCAGAAAGGTGAAAAAATCACCATGCTGACCTGCTATGACGCGACCTTCGCCCACGCCTGCTGTCAGGCTGGCGTCGAAGTGCTGCTGGTGGGCGACTCCCTCGGCATGGTGCTACAAGGGCATGACAGTACACTGCCAGTCACCACTGCCGAGATGGCTTACCACGTTGCAGCCGTCAAACGCGGTAACACGGGGGCGCTGATCCTCGCGGACCTGCCGTTCATGGCCTACGCCACCACCGAACAGGCCATGAACAACAGCGCCCTGCTGATGCAGGCGGGTGCGCACATGGTCAAAGTCGAGGGCGCGCTATGGCTAGCGGATTCGATCCGACTATTGGCCGAGCGCGGCGTGCCGGTCTGCGCACACATGGGGCTGACCCCACAGTCGGTGAACATCCTCGGTGGCTATAAAGTCCAGGGCCGGAATGAAAACCAGGCCCGGCAGATGCGCGCCGATGCTATTGCTCTGGAGCAGGCTGGCGCAGCGATGTTACTGCTCGAGTGCGTACCGAGCGAACTGGCACATGAAATCACCCAAGCGGTGAAAATCCCGGTGATCGGGATTGGCGCTGGCAGCGCCACCGACGGTCAGGTGTTGGTGCTGCACGACATGCTCGGTTTGTCCCTCACTGGCCGTGCACCGAAGTTCGTGAAGAACTTCATGGCCGGTCAGGACAGCATTCAGTCCGCTTTGAGCGCTTATGTCGCCGACGTCAAAGCCGTGACTTTTCCTGGCGCTGAACACGGATTCTCTGCATGAACACTGTCAAGACCGTGCGCGAGCTGCGCGCCGCTGTAGCCCGAGCCCGCAGCGAAGGCAAACGTATCGGCTTCGTGCCGACCATGGGCAACCTGCACAGTGGCCACGCGGCGCTGGTGACCAAAGCAGCCCAAAGAGTGGACTTCGTGGTGGCGAGCATTTTCGTCAATCCGCTGCAATTCGGTGCCGGCGAAGACCTCGACAAATACCCACGTACCCTGGCCGCCGACCAGGAGAAACTGCTCCAGGCCGGCTGCCATCTGCTGTTCGCCCCAAGCGTTGAAGAAATGTACCCGGGCGGCATGGCCGGCCAAACTCGCGTCAGCGTTCCGCAATTGTCCGAGGGAATGTGCGGAGCTAGCCGTCCCGGTCACTTCGAGGGCGTGGCGACGGTGGTTTGCAAGCTGTTCAATATGGTCCAGCCAGATCTGGCGATCTTTGGCCAGAAAGACTTCCAGCAGTTGGCGGTCATTCGCGCCCTGGTGCACGACCTGAACCTGCCGATCCAGATTATTGGCGAGCCGACCGTACGCGCCGCTGATGGTCTGGCGCTGTCTTCGCGCAATGGCTACCTCACTGAAGAACAACGCGCCATCGCACCAGCCTTGTACCGCAGTCTGAGCCAGATTGCCGAAGCCATCGAACAGGGCGAGCGCGATTACCCCAAGCTGCTGTCAGCGCATAACCAGCAGCTCAAAGCAGTCGGTTTCCGGCCCGATTATCTGGAAGTCCGCCACGCACTAAGCCTGCGTCCGGCCATCCCGGATGACCGCGATCTGGTGATCCTCGTTGCGGCCTATCTGGGTGCCACACGGCTGATCGACAACCTGCATTTAAACCTCGACGCTTAAAAGATCGCAGGCTGCTGCACACCTGTGGGAGCGCACATGTCGTATTGCCCGACTTCAAGGCTTCGGGCAAACTGCCGCCGTTCGGGGCGCCAGCCTTAGCTGGCACACTCCGTTTGAGGATCTGACCAAGGAAACATTCATGCACGCCATCATGCTCAAAGCCAAGCTGCATCGCGCCGAAGTCACCCACGCTGTACTCGACTACGAAGGCTCTTGCGCCATCGATGGCGAATGGCTGGACTTGTCCGGAATTCGTGAGTACGAACAGATCCAGATCTACAACGTCGACAATGGCGAACGCTTCACCACGTACGCGATCCG
>JAPLSD010000464.1 GCA_026398835.1 Pseudomonas sp. | reverse complement strand
GGCCCTGGACACCGCGACTGAAGCTTGCTCCGTTGCCTTGCTGCATGACGGCAAGGTCACGAGCCATTACGAGGTGATCCCGCGCCTGCATGCGCAGAAGCTGCTGCCGATGATCAAGGATCTGCTGGCCGAGGCGGGGACAACCTTGCAAGCGGTCGACGCAATTGCGTTTGGCCGTGGACCGGGTGCATTCACCGGTGTGCGGATCGCCATTGGTGTGGTTCAGGGGCTGGCCTTTGCTCTGGAACGTCCGGTATTGCCGGTGTCCAATCTGGCTGTGCTGGCTCAGCGGGCACTTCGTGAGCATGGTGCAAGCCAGGTCGCTGCGGCCATCGATGCGCGGATGGATGAAGTGTATTGGGGCTGCTATCGCGAAACGGCCGGCGAAATGCGTCTGGTCGGGGCTGAAGCGGTGTTGCCACCTGAGGTGGCTGCCTTGCCGGCCGATGCCAAGGGTGAGTGGTTTGGCGCGGGCACCGGTTGGGGCTATGCCGAGCGAATTGCGGTCAGCTTGAGTGGTCAGGATGCCGGGATGTTGCCCCATGCCGAAGACCTGCTGACCCTGGCTCGCTTTGCCTGGGAACGCGGTGAAGCGGTTCCTGCTGAACAGGCGCAGCCAGTGTATTTGCGCGACAAAGTGGCGACGCCAAAAGCGCGGTAAATTGTGGTGAGGGGGCAAGCCCCCTCGCCACAGGAAGCGTCAAACACAGCCAATCGTCAGGTTTCCCCCACCAATTCCCGCCCGCTTTTAAACCTTTTGCATTTTCTGTGCTCTAGTTATCACCAGGCATTTGCTTAGTCGGTTATCTGAGACTAAATTGCCATCATTGATCCCGAGCATGCATTTATGCGTATAGACGGCATTTCATCTCAGTCCTACCCCATCAAGCGCAAGCCTCGCACAGGCAATGTGGTGGTGGACGACTCCCTCGACGATGTCGATGGCGAGATTGACCTCCAGGCTGATACGCCGCTCAGCGCACGCTCCCAGGCGTCAGCGGGTGGTCGCACCAGCAATCTCCCTGCCCGTCAGCAAGACATGATTTTCCACCGCGCCATGAGCAAAAGCGTTGCCGATGCCCTGGCCAGCTACCTGACCACTGCCGGTTTCGTCGAATGGGACATGGAAGTGCTGGGGCTCGATCTGCACATTTGATGCTGCTTCCTTACTACCTCGGTTGTCCTTCCTGGAGCGAAAACGCCTGGCGTGAGTACCTGTATCCAGAAAGCGCGCGGCCGGCGGAGTTTCTCAATCTGTATTCTCAAGTGTTCAACGCCGTGGAAGGCAATACCACCTTCTACGCGCGTCCTGCTGCCACGACGGTGCAGCGCTGGGCCGAGACCATGCCCGAACACTTTCGCTTCACTGCCAAATTCCCTGGCGATATCAGCCACGGCGGCGACCTGCGCGAGCAATTGACCGCCGCAGAGACCTTCCTGCAATTGCTCAGTCCGCTGGGTGCACGGGTCTCACCGCTCTGGCTGCAATTACCGGCGACTTTTTCGCCGCAGCGTCTGGCGGAGTTGGCCGGTTTTATCGATGGGCTGGAACGACCGCTGGCCGTTGAAGTGCGGCATCGGGAATTTTTCACCAAAGGTGATGCCGAGCGGATGCTCAATCGGCTCTTGCTGGACCGTGGCGTCGAGCGCATTTGCCTCGATCCGCGGGCTTTGTTCAGTTGCACCTCGACCGATCCGTCGGTGCTGCATGCGCAATCGAAGAAGCCCAAAGTACCGCCACGTCCGGCGGCCTTCACCCTGTTCCCGCAAGTGCGCTTTATCGGCCATCCCGAGCTTGAGTCGAATGATCCGTTCTTGCTGCCGTGGGTCGAGAAGATCGCGGTCTGGATCGAAGAGGGACGCACGCCCTACATCTTTCTGCACACCGCCGATAACCTTCTCGCTGCCAAACTGGCGCAGCGTTTTCACGCACAGCTGATGGTACGTTTGCCTGGCTTGCCGGCGCTGCCTGAGCTATACAGAGAGCCCGCCGTGGAGCAACTCGGCTTGCTCTGAGGTGGGCCAATCCCTTCTTCAGGAGCGAGCAAATGGATGCGCAAACCCTTCGTGCCCAAGCCTTCAAGGCACTCCATGAGCGTGACACGGCTTTCGTGATTCCCAATCCGTGGGATGCTGGTTCCGCAAAAATGCTCGCCAGTCTTGGCTATGCGGCGTTGGCGACCACCAGTGCCGGTTTTGCTTTTTCCCGAGGCCACCCGGACGGTGCGTTGTCGCTGGAGGATACCCTCGAAAATGTCCGGGCGATTGTGGGGGCAACGAATCTTCCGGTTGCAGTTGACCTGGAAAACGGCTTCTCCGACAGTCCTGAAGGTTGCGCCGAGTCTCTCTTGCGCGCGGCGGCTGACGGCGTGGTCGGTGGCTCGATTGAAGACGCCACGGGCCACGAAGACAATCCCATCTACAATTTTCTACAGGCTGTCGAGCGCATCGAAGCGTCGGTCGCGGCGGCGCGCAGCCTGCCGTTCCCGTTCATGCTGACGGCGCGCGCCGAGAACTTCCTGCATGGCAAGCTCGACCTGGCGGACACCATTCGCCGTTTGCAGGCATTCGCCGAAGCGGGAGCCGATGTGCTGTATGCCCCAGGGCTTCGCACGCGAGAAGAAATCCTCGCGGTAGTCCGGGCCGTGGCGCCCAAACCGGTCAATGTATTGATGTCGGGCGGTGTGCATCTTACGGTGGCTGAATTGAGCGAAATGGGCGTCAAACGTATCAGCGTCGGTTCTGCAATGGCGCGTGCGGCTTATGGCGCGTTCTATGCCGCGGCTCAGGAAGTTCACGAGCGAGGCACCTTCGATTTTGCCGACCAGGCCATGCCGTTCGGGCAGATCAATCAGCTGTTCAAAGGCTGATTGACCAGGAGCTGTCGTGCTGTTTCTGAGAGGGGCTGGGGCTTGAGGCTCAGGCGGCGATGCGCAGGTTTTGCAGGATCAGCGGGCGTGCCCAGCCATTGTCGAAGTCGAATTGTTTCTGTTGCTCGGCGAGTGTTTCTGGCGCATACGGCGTCGCCGGTTTGTCCAGAAGATCGAGTTCGAACTCGGCAATCGGCAGGTGCAGCGCACGTGGTTGCGGCGCCGG
>JAPLSD010000275.1 GCA_026398835.1 Pseudomonas sp. | reverse complement strand
GGTGCTGGGCCCGGGCCTGGTTTTTTTCTCGATTCGTCTCAGCGTTGCCAGCAACTCTTCATAGAACTCTTCGATCAGGTCGAGCAGCAAATGCTGTTTGCTGGGGTAGTGATGGTAAAGCGAGCCAGGCGCCAGCCCCAGGTAGGTCGCCAACTCGCGCATCCCTACCTGGCCGAAACCCTTGTTGGCGAACAACTCAAGTGCCTTGTCGCGACTCTGCGCAAAGCGTGAGCACCGCTCAGGCATAGACATGGAAGCCACGCCCGCTTTTACGCCCCAGGTAACCTGCGGCGACCATCTCTTTGAGCAACGGTGCCGGGCGGTATTTACTGTCGTTGAATCCGTCGTAGAAGGCTTCGAGAATCGCCAGCAAGGTGTCCAGTCCGATCAGGTCGGCCAACGCCAGCGGGCCTATCGGCTGATTGCAGCCAAGACGCATCCCGGCATCGATGTCTTCGGCGCTGGCCAGCCCTTCCTGAAACACCAGAATCGCTTCATTGATCATCGGCACCAGAATCCGGTTGACCACAAAGCCCGGGCGGTTGCCGGCGGTGATGGCGGTTTTTCCCAGTTTTTGCGCCAGTTCCAGCGCCAGAGCATGAGTGGCGTCGTTGGTCTGCAGGCCGCGAATGACTTCGATCAACCCCATCATCGGCACCGGATTGAAGAAGTGCAGGCCGATAAACCGTTCAGGCTGACTCACGCTGGCGGCAAGCTGAGTGATGGACAGCGAAGAGGTGTTCGAGGCGATCACACAGTCGGCACTGACCTGGGCCGCGATCTGTTGCAGGACGCGCAGTTTCAGGTCGAGGTTTTCGGTCGCCGCTTCGATCACCAGGTGAGCGCCTTGCAGCGTTGCGTATTGCGTGCTGGTCTGGATGTTGTCCAGCGCCGCCCGCTTTTGCTCCTCGGTAAGGACCTGTTTGGCGATTTGCCGATCCAGATTCTTGCTCACAGTCGCCATGGCGTGTTGCAGCGCAGTCTCGGAGATATCCAGCAGCGTCACGTTGAAGCCGGCGAGGGCGCAGATTTGCGCAATGCCGTTGCCCATGGTGCCAGCGCCGATCACGCCGATAGTGTGCAGATTCATCTTCAGGCCTTCCTTAATCAAACGCGTTCGAACAGCACGGCGATGCCTTGACCGCCGCCGATGCACATGGTCGCCAGGGCATAACGCCCCTGACTGCGGTGCAGTTCGTGAATAGCTTTGGTAGCAATAATCGCGCCGGTGGCGCCAACCGGATGGCCCAGAGAGATGCCCGAACCGTTCGGGTTGACCTTCTGCGGATCGAAGCCCAGCTCCTGCGCCACGGCACAGGCTTGGGCCGCGAACGCCTCGTTCGACTCGATCACATCAAGGTCGGCGACGGTCAGACCGGCGCGCTTGAGCACCAGTCGGGTGGCGGGAATCGGTCCCAACCCCATCATCGACGGCTCAACCCCTGCATGGGCGTAACCCACCAGGCGGGCCATGGGCTTGAGGCCTTGCTCGCGAACGACCTGACCGGTGGCCATGATCAATGCACCAGCACCGTCATTGAGCCCGGAGGCGTTGCCGGCGGTGACGCTGCCGTCTTTCTTGAACGCAGGTTTCATACCGTTCAGTTGTTCGAAACTGACATCCGCTCGCACATGCTCGTCAGTGGCGAACGACACCGTGCCTTTGCGTGTCGCCACCTCGATAGGCACGATCTGCTGGACAAAACGCCCTTCGGCAATGGCCCGGGCTGCACGTTGCTGGCTGAGAAGGGCCAGTTCATCCTGCGCCTGGCGACTGATGCCAAAATGCTCGGCGATGTTTTCCGCGGTGATGCCCATATGGAAGCCGGCAAAGGGATCCTGCAAAACCCCCAGCATGTAATCGATAGCCTGCACGTCGCCCATGCGTGCACCCCAGCGCGCTTGCGGCAGCAGGTAGGCACCCCGGCTCATGGACTCGACGCCACCGGCCAGCACGGCCCCCGCATCGCCCAGCATCAAACTTTGCGCGGCGCTGACAATGGCCTGCAAACCGGAGCCGCACAGGCGGTTGACGTTGAAGGCGGGCGTCTCTTTCGGCAGGCCGGCATTTATCGCCACCGCCCTGGAAATGTAGGCGTCGCGGGCTTCGGTCGGGATCACATGGCCCATCACTGCATGGCCGATATGTTCAGGCGCCAGACCCGAGCGCTCAATGGCCGCGCGGCAAACGTCGGTGGCCAACTGGATAGGCGTCACGTCTTTCAGCGATCCGCCGAAACTGCCAATGGCGGAGCGCACCGCGCTGACAACGAAAATATCGGAATGGCTCATGTCGACTCCCTGAAACAGTGCTCAATTGGCACGTTGAAGATCGTGGGCTGTCAGCGACTGGCGTACTATGGGCGCCGTCCGGATTCAGACGATTCCTACAGAAGCTGCGCTGTAGCACCTGTTATGGGACACGAGTCTAGAGCCGGCAGGGCTGGCGGCCTATGCCATAACTGTTCAAGGACACTGGTGTTTTTTGCCATTTCAAGTAATGAAGAGAGAAACGTTCACATGCGGGAAAAGGATTCGGTTGCCGTCTACTTTGTGCATGCAATGGTCCATGCACTGCGTGAGAACCCGCAGCGCTTGCGGGCGGTACTTGAGCAGGCGGGCATCGACCCGGCGCTGATGGACCAGTCCACGGCGCGGGTGCCGGCCAGTGCTTTTGCCGCGTTGTGGTTGATCCAGATTCGCGAGTTGAACGACGAGTTCTTTCAGCTCGACTCTCACGGCATGCTGCCGGGCAGTTTCGCGTTGATCTGCCGGGCATTGATTCAGGAACCTGATCTGGAAAAAGCCATGCGTCAGTGCCTGGCCAACTTTGCGCTGTTCCTGCGCGATTTTCGCGGCAGCCTGAGTGTGCGCGGCAAGCGTGCGGTCATCAGCCTGCAGACCCGATCGGACAACAGCGATGTCAGTCGTTACGGCGAAGAAACCTTCCTGGTGTTAATGATCAGTCTGTTGTGTTGGCTGGGCGGGCGGCGAATCCCCATAGACCGCGCGGATTTTCGCCATGAGCGTTTGTCCCTCAGTGACGATCCATTGCTCTGGGGCGCCAATCTGACCTTTGGCGCTGAGCGCACCGAGATCGAGTTCGCCAGTCGCTACCTGCGTCTGCCGGTGGTTCAGGACCTTGCGTCACTGAAAGTGTTCTTGCGCAGTGCGCCGCAATGGCTGGTGATTCGTTTTCGTAACCAGCATGGCCTGGCGTCGCAGGTCCATCAGCGTCTGCGCAACTGCCATTACAGCCAATGGCCGACCTTGCAGGCCTTCGCGATAGAACAGCACCTGAGCCCCAGTACCTTTCGCCGAAAACTGGAGCGTGAAGGCTGTTCATTTCAGGAGATAAAGGACGAAGTGCGCCGTGGTGTTGCCTTTGAACAGCTACGCCAGAGCCGAGCGAGCATCACCGACATTGCCGAGCAGATCGGCTTTCAGGAGCCCAGCGCCTTTCACCGGGCGTTCAAGAAATGGACGGGGGAAAGTCCGGGACGGTATAGGGCTAGGTTTCAGGATAAGCCGTGATGTCGGTAAGTTAAGGCGTGACACTGAATCTGTGGAGAGTGGGGCCTGCAGCGGGCGGGTTCCTACGATGGCGGCCTGATAGCCGGCCGGGCTCTTTTATCGTGCACATATCCGTTTCTGCGGTAGCGGCGGCTATTGGTTCCGCCCTTACGGCGGGTCACTTTCGAAAAGCCGGAATGCCGGCCCAGTCGAAAGTAACCAAAGCGCTTCTGCCCCGCCATTCGGTGCCTCGCCTAGGCTCGGCATGCCCTCACTCCGGCATTGCTCCGGGGGCCCGCCGCCATCGGCCATCCATGGCCGGGGGCGGCTACCTCGGCATCC
>JAPLSD010000244.1 GCA_026398835.1 Pseudomonas sp. | reverse complement strand
TGCTGGTCAGCGCAGTCAACTGCTCGGGCGGGTATCGATGGACATGCTGTGCATCGATCTGACCGATGTGCCACAGGCCGGTCTTGGTTCGACCGTCGAGTTGTGGGGCAAAAACATCCTCGCAAGCGACGTGGCGATGGCGGCCGACACCATTCCTTATCAGATTTTCTGTAACCTGCGCCGCGTGCCACTGCTCTATTCCGGGAGTTAATGGGCGCCATGCCCTACCGGAAGTCGCCTTCCTGAACAGGATTCAGGCCCAAGTGTTGTAAATACTGAACGCTGTCGCCATGATAACGCTCAATATCCATACAACCTGAATCCTGGGAGGCTAATGCATTGGACGTCGGTGAACGACTGCAATCCATCCGTAAACTGAAAGGTCTTTCCCAGCGTGAACTCGCCAAGCGTGCGGGCGTCACCAACAGCACCATTTCGATGATCGAGAAAAACAGCGTCAGCCCCTCGATCAGTTCGCTGAGGAAGGTTCTTGGCGGTATCCCCATGTCTATGGTCGAGTTCTTTTCCGAAGAAATCCTTGAGGAAAAACCGACTCAGATTGTCTACAAAGCCCATGAGCTGATCGACATTTCTGATGGCGCAGTGACCATGAAGCTGGTTGGCAGGGCTCATCCGAGCCGGGCGATCGCTTTTCTCAACGAGATTTACCCGCCAGGCGCCGATACCGGCGGCGAGATGCTCACCCACGAGGGTGAGGAGACCGGGATTCTCCTGGAAGGTCGACTGGAGTTGGTAGTCGGGCAAGAGACATTCGTGCTCGAAGCGGGTGACAGCTACTATTTCGAAAGCACCAAGCCGCACCGTTTCCGTAATCCGTTCGACGCGCCAGCGCGACTAATCAGCGCAGCCACGCCAGCGAATTTCTAAGAAAAAAGGCGCCCTGCAGGACTTTCAGCGGCGCCCTGGTTAGTTTCCCCTCACGACTAATACCCCTTCGACTTTAGGGTTGTTTCAGTGTGGCGGGCTAACCGTTATACTTGCGCCCGCCTGCGAACCGTGGCCGTGGGCGTGACTAGCCACCATTGAGGGTGTACGCGTGAACCTAATTATGAAAATGCTGGCTGCACCAGCAACCGTATTGGCCCTTTGGGCAGTCAGCGCTCAAGCTGCGACTACTGACGATATCGCCAAACGCCTTGAACCAGTCGGCCAGGTCTGTGTGCAAGGTCAAGAGTGCAAGGGGATGGAAGTCGCAGCTTCGGCAGGCGGCGGTGGCGCGAAAACCCCTGACGACGTGATTGCCAAGCATTGCAATGCTTGCCACGGCACGGGCCTGCTGGGCTCGCCAAAAATCGGCGATGCTGCCGACTGGGGCAAGCGCGCCAAAGAACAAGGCGGTCTTGACGGCCTGTTGGCCAAAGCCATTACCGGTATCAACTCGATGCCGCCAAAAGGCACTTGCGCTGATTGCTCCGACGCCGAGCTCAAAGGCGCTATCTCGAAGATGTCTGGCTTGAAATAAGCTTCATCTTCCGCGAAAAAGCCGCTTGCGAGCGGCTTTTTTGTGCCTGAGATTTGGCCCTGACGCTGTTCAATGCAGCAAAGACCCTGCAAGCTCGGACTAACCTCAATTCAAGGAAGGTTCGGGAGGGTCAGATGGTGCAATCCTGTTCAATCGAGCATGCGGTCGATGAAGTCCTCGCGCGTTTGCCGACGCATATTCATATGGGCCTGCCTCTGGGTCTGGGCAAACCCAATGTTTTCGTTAACGCACTGTACCAACGCATTGCACAACTGCCCGAGCGTCAACTGACGATCTATACGGCCCTGAGCCTCGGCCGCCCAGCCTTGGGCGATGGCTTGCAGCGGCGTTTTCTCGAGCCCTTCATCGAACGGGTATTCGGTGATTATCCAGAGCTGGATTTTCTCGCTGATCTGCACCGCGACAGCCTGCCCGCCAATATCCGCATTGAGCAGTTCTTCTTGCAGCCAGGCAGTTTGCTCAACAGCCCGCCGGCTCAACAGGACTACGTCAGCAGCAACTACAGCCATGCCGCGCGGGACATCAATGCCGCCGGTTTGAACCTCGTCGCGCAACTGGTCGCCCGTGATCCACAGGCGGATCGCCTGAGCTTGAGCTGCAACACGGACATCACACTCGACTTGCTGCCGATGATTGCCAAGCGGCGTGCGGTGGGAGAAACCATTCTGATGCTCGGCCAGGTTCATCGCGACCTGCCCTACATGCCGGGCCATGCCGAAATCGGCACCGAGGCCTTCGATCTGCTGATCGACGAGGTGGACCGCACAACGCTGTTTTCCACACCGAATATGCCCGTGAGCTTCCAGGACCATTTCATTGGGCTGCATGCCAGTACGTTGGTGCGCGATGGCGGCACCTTGCAGATCGGCATCGGTGCCATGGGCGATGCGCTGACCGCTGCATTGCTGGCGCGGCAGGCGGATAACGACGGTTATCGAGCACTGTTGGCGGATATCAATGTCACTCACTGGCAGCGCCTGATTGAGCGCGAAGGCGGCGTCGAGCCCTTCGCCAAAGGGCTTTACGGTTGCAGCGAAATGTTCGTCAACGGGCTGTTGGTTCTGGTCGACGCCGGAATCGTGCGGCGTAAGGTTTACCCGGAAGTCGCGCTGCAAGAGCAGGCGAATGCCGGAATGCTGGATGCAGCGGCCGAGCCTGGCGGTATCTCGGTGCATGGCGGGTTCTTCCTTGGGCCGCGAAGCTTCTATCAGCGCTTACGCGAATTGCCGCTGAACAAGCTGGTCGAGTTCAACATGACCGCCATCAGCTACATCAATGAGTTGTACGGCAACGAACAGCTCAAGCGTTTGCAGCGCCAGGATGCGCGTTTCATCAACAGTGCCTTCACCATGACCCTACTCGGTGCCGGGGTGGCGGATCAACTGGAAGACGGGCGGGTACTCAGCGGTGTCGGCGGGCAATACAACTTTGTTGCTCAGGGCCATGCACTGGAGGGCGCACGTTCGATTCTGATTCTGCGCAGCTGGCGCGAGTCTGGCGGCGATGTGAGCTCGAACATTGTCTGGGAGTACGGCCACTGCACGATCCCACGGCATCTGCGTGACATTGTAGTGACCGAGTACGGCATTGCCGATTTGCGCGGCAAGACCGACGCTACGGTGATCGAGGCATTGCTGAATATCAGCGATTCACGCTTCCAGCAGGACTTGATCGAGCAAGCGCAAAAAGTCGGCAAGTTGCCCAAGGACTTCCGTCTTGATCCACGCTTCGCCGACAACAGCCCACAGCGTTTGCAGGCGATTGCTGCACGGCATACGCAGTTGTTTCCGGAGTATCCGTTGGGCAGCGATTTCAGTAGCGAGGAACGCGATCTGTTGCGGGCGCTCAACTGGTTGAAGAGCAAATTCAAACTCACGGAAATTCTTGAGCTGGGCAAGGCGGCGCTGGATGCGCCGGAGCCATCGCGATACCCGGATCATCTTGAACGGATGCAACTGACGAAGCCCGAAGGCCTGCGTGAGGATCTGTTTCAGCGGTTGTTGTTGGCGGGGTTACAGGCGACCGCGCAGTAACTACCAGCGAAGATCAAATGTGGGAGCGGGCTTGCTCGCGATTGGGGTCTGACAGTCACATCACTGTTGAATGTTATTCCCTCATCGCGAGCAAGCCCGCTCCCACACTGGATTTGTGTCGCTTAGTCGAGAAAGGTCACAACCCCACCCGCCAGGGATTTCACCCGGGCCAGGGATTCAACGCGGTAACCCTGAGAGTCCAGCTCCGCACGGCCGCCCTGGAACGACTTCTCGATCACGATACCCAGGCCCGCCACGGTGGCGCCGGCTTGTTTGATGATCGAGATCAGCGCTTGTGAGGCCTTACCGTTGGCCAGGAAGTCATCGATGATCAGCACGCGGTCGCTGCTGGTCAGATGCCGCGGGGAAATCGCCACGGTGCTTTCGACTTGCTTGGTGAACGAGTACACAGTCGCCGACAGCAAGTGTTCGGTCAGCGTCAGGGACTCATGCTTGCGGGCGAAAATCACCGGCACGCCCAGGTTCAGGCCAGTCATGATCGCTGGAGCAATGCCCGAGGATTCGATGGTGACGATTTTGGTGATGCCGGAATCTGCGAACAGCGTGGCGAATTCGTCGCCGATCAGCTTCATCAACTGCGGGTCGATCTGGTGGTTCAGAAAGGCGTCGACTTTCAGGACTTGATCGGAAAGCACGATGCCTTCTTCGCGAATTTTCTTGTGCAGGGCTTCCACGGAACGTCCTCTTTTAGCGCTTTGTGCGCCTAAGCTCTGATAAAAAGTGTTCGGTTAAAAAGTAGTCAATTCTAGCGCTTTAACATCGCGCGTATATCCGCTAACGCGGTATTGCCGCGAACGGCTTTGACTTCCGTTGGCGTGTCGTCGTTGCCTTCCCAGGCCAGGTCGTCCGGCGGCAGTTCATCCAGGAAGCGGCTGGGCGCGCAGTCGATGATCTCGCCGTATTGCTTACGCTTGGCAGCAAAGGTGAAGGCCAGGGTCTGACGGGCACGGGTAATCCCGACGTAGGCCAGACGGCGTTCTTCTTCGATGGTGTCGGCTTCGATGCTGGAGCGGTGGGGGAGGATCTCCTCCTCCATGCCCATGATGAACACGTAGGGGAATTCCAGGCCCTTGGAGGCGTGCAAGGTCATCATCTGTACGCCTTCAGCACCGTCTTCCTCTTCCTGCTGACGTTCGAGCATGTCGCGCAAGACCAGTTTGCCGATGGCGTCTTCGATGGTCATCTCGCCATCTTCGTCTTTTTCCAGGGTGTTCTTCAGCGCCTCGATCAGGAACCAGACGTTGCCCATGCGGTAGTCCGCGGCTTTGTCGCTGGAGCTGTTGGTGCGCAGCCAGTTCTCGTAATCGATGTCCATGACCATGCTGCGCAGAGCGGAAATCGGGTCCTCTCCCGCACACTGCTCACGCACGCGGTCCATGAAGCGCTTGAAGCGCGCCAGGCGATCGGTGAAACGGCCGTCCAGATGCTCGCCAAGGCCGATTTCGTCGGTGGCGGCGTACATCGAGATTTTACGCCCGGTGGCGTAGTTGCCGAGCTTTTCCAGGGCGGTCGAACCGATTTCCCGGCGTGGGACGTTGATCACGCGCAGGAAGGCGTTATCGTCGTCCGGGTTTACCAGCAGGCGGAAGTAGGCCATCAGGTCTTTCACTTCCTGACGTCCGAAAAAGCTGTT
>JAPLSD010000364.1 GCA_026398835.1 Pseudomonas sp. | reverse complement strand
CGAGTGACTCAAGCAAATCCCTCCTAGGTGCGATGTGCGAGGCCTGGGAGCCATGCTAAAAACTGGCGGGCAGGAATAGCCGTCATCAAGAACGAACAAGGAATCGCCATGAAACGCAGCCTCACCGTACTCGCCCTGTTAATCGTCGCACTCGTTGTCGGTGGTGGCTGGTATGTGTACAGCAAGCAGCCTTCACGTCAGGGCCTTGTGGAGCTCGATCACCTGCAAGACTCGGTGACGGTGCGTTATGACGAACGTGGCGTGCCGCATATTCGCGCCGGGAACGAAACCGATCTGTACCGCGCCCTCGGTTACGTACACGCTCAAGACCGGCTGTTCCAGATGGAAATCATGCGCCGACTGGCCCGTGGCGAACTGGCCGAAGTGCTCGGCCCCAAATTACTCGACACCGATAAACTGATGCGCAGCCTGCGCATTCGCGAGCGTGCAGAGACTTACCTGGCCGGCCTTGATCAGCAATCTGCGACCTGGAACGCCCTGCAAGCCTATCTGGACGGTATCAACCAGTACCAGGCGACTCACGCCCAACCCATGGAGTTCGACGTACTGGGTATCCACAAGCGTCCGTTCACCGCCCAGGACACCATCAGCATCGCCGGTTACATGGCCTACAGTTTTGCCGCTGCGTTTCGCACCGAACCTCTGCTGACCTATGTGCGCGACCAGTTGGGCAGTGAATACCTGAGTGTCTTTGACCTCGACTGGCAACCCAAGGGCGTACTGGCCTCCACGCCCACCCTCGCTGCCAGCGACTGGAAAGACCTGAACGCCATTGCCCGGCTGAGCGAACAGGCACTGGCCGACAACGGCTTGCCGCAATTCGAAGGCAGCAATGCCTGGGTGATTTCCGGCAACCGGACCGCAAGTGGCAAACCGCTGCTGGCCGGCGATCCGCACGTGCGCTTCTCCGCGCCTTCGGTGTGGTACGAAGCGCATCTGTCGGCGCCAGGATTTGAGCTGTACGGCTACTACCAGGCGCTGATGCCCTTCGCTTCCCTCGGTCACAACACTGATTTCGGCTGGAGCGTGACGATGTTCCAGAACGACGATCTCGACCTGATCGCCGAGAAGGTCAACCCGGACAATCCCAATCAGGTCTGGTATCACGGTAAATGGGTCGAGATGACAACCAGCGAACAGCAAATCGCGGTGAAGGGACAGGAGCCGGTCACGCTGGTTCTGCGCCAGTCACCCCACGGCCCGATCATCAATGCCGTACTCGGCACCGCCGCTGGCAAGACGCCGATTGCCATGTGGTGGGCGTTCCTCGAAACCGAAAACCCGATCCTCGAAGGTTTCTACCAGCTCAACCGCGCTGACACCCTCGCCAAGGCCCGTAACGCTGCGGCCAAGGTACAAGCGCCTGGCCTGAATCTGGTATGGGCCAACGCCAAGGGCGACATTGGTTGGTGGGCGGCTGCACTGTTGCCGAAACGCCCGACCGGGGTCAACCCGAGCTTTATCCTCGACGGCAGCACCAGCCAGGCGGACAAGGACGGCTTCTACCCGTTCAGCGCCAACCCTCAGGAAGAAAACCCGGCACGCGGTTACATCGTCTCGGCCAATTTCCAGCCGCTGTCACCGACCGGCATGGAGAT
>JAPLSD010000209.1 GCA_026398835.1 Pseudomonas sp. | reverse complement strand
AACAAGCGCTGACTCAAGACGACGTTTTTGCCCAATCGTTCTTGTATCACCATCAGGTCATTGAGACGTCCAACCCAAGCCTTGAGCGCGAGACCATCCTGCTGGCGCTGGTCGCACAGCTCTTTCAGAGGAATGGGGTGAGCATAAAGTCTTCGGATGCCGCTGAGCGTGATGCGGTAAAACGCATCAAGAAAAAGCTGGAGGATGATTTCGATAAAAACATACCGCTGGAAGACCTCGCCAAGCTGGTTGATCTCGATCCTCTGTACATGATCCGGGTGTTCAAAAAGAACGTCGGCATCTCTCCCCACAGCTATCAAATCCAGAAAAGAATCGCCCACGTACAAAACCTTCTACGCAAGGGCGCGAGTATTGCGCAAGCCTCTTTTTGCTGCGGATTTTTTGATCAGAGCCATATGACAAGAGCTTTCAAGAGGGTCGTCGGGGTGACGCCTGGCAGTTTTCGAAATAGTCGATAGCATTGGATTTTTTCGGCGTCGCGGGAGGGCCAAGAAGCCGACGCACCCGAGGGCGCCCTGCGCACAGCCACCATCAGGTGTAGGGGCGCGCGCGCCAGGCCCTAATGCTGTTTTAGATCTTGACTCTGCCTGCCATGCATGATAGGTGGTGCTATACTTCTTTCGGAACGCATGAAGTGTGCAGCGTTCCCCGCGGGTACAGATACCGACTGCAAATCTCAGTTAACGGCTGCAGGACAGAGGAGGTCGACAGCAAACGCGAGATGGGAGGTGTGGCATGAATCGACACTATTATATCAGTGACAATCTCGACGATCTTGAAACCGTTGAAAATGAATTGGAAGCCAACGGTATCAATACCGAACAAATTCATGTGCTCAGTGAAAAAGTTGCTGATGCTGAACAACATCACCTCCACGAGGTTAACTCGTTAATGAAACAAGATGCTGTTCACTCTGGCGAGATTGGTGCGGTGGTCGGTGTGCCGCTCGCGGCGCTGGTCCTTGGTGGCGCCTATTGGCTGGGTTGGACCGAATCCGCCGTAGGCTGGGTACCTTTTATCTTCCTTGCCTGGTATCCAGGTGCCGAACACTCACTTCCGCAGTTTTAAACAGGTGGTAGAAGAGGGCAAACATATCTTCTTCGTGGATGTTGAGCCGGATCAGGAATCGGTATTGGACCGGGTAATCGAACATTATCCAAGGCTGAAGATTAGCGGCACGGGAACGGCAGCCCCCCACTGGACAGTAGCCTGGCTGCACAAATGGCATCAGTTCAAGCGAGTGATATCGGGTTAGCCCCTGGAGGCTTAAGGCCATCTGGAAGTTGCTTATTGGCCGAAGAAAATTACCCGACTGAGGAAAACATAGTCCGCCTCGGTGGCCATCAGTCCGACGAGCACCAGTAAACACAAAGGTGGCACCAATATGGCGTAGACCATGGCCAACCGTTCCCAGGCCATATGCATGAAGACGGAGACTATTAAACCTGCCTTCAACAACATGAGAGTGATAATCAGGGACCACCTGAGGTAGCCTTGGAAGTGAAAATAGTCGACAAGATACGACAGGGTGCTGAGGACGAATAACAGCCCCCAAATTTTAAGGTACAAACTAATTGGATGTTGCTGACCCTGAGTATGCGCCATCATCAGTGCTCCTTTTCAGAACCTGTTCACGATCTACCATAAATAGAAGAAAGCAAAAATAAACACCCACACCAAGTCCACGAAGTGCCAGTAAAGCCCGGCTATCTCGACGATCTGATAGTTTCCGGAGCGCTCATAATCTCCCCGCAATACTTTCAGCGCCACAATGCTGAGGTAGATGACGCCGACTGACACATGCAGCCCGTGGAAACCGGTAATCATGAAAAAGCTGGCACCAAATTGCGCCGCCCCCATGGGGTTCCCCCAGGGACGCACCCCTTCTGCGATGAGCTTGCTCCATTCAAATGCCTGCATGCAGACGAAGGTCGCACCCAAGGCTGCGGTCGCCAGCATCAGGGCCGTGGTTTTCGCGCGATCGCGGCGATAGGCGAAATTGACGGCCATGGCCATGGTGCCGCTGCTGCTGATCAGCACAAAGGTCATGATGGCGATCAGAATAAGTGGGATTTCTCTACCGCCGATCGTCAATGCGAACACTTCACTGGGGTTCGGCCAGGCGGTGGTGATGGTCATGCGTACCGACATGTAGCCGGTTAAAAAACAGGTGAATATAAACGTATCGCTGAGCAGGAATATCCACATCATCGCCTTGCCCCAGGGGACCTGCCTGAAAGCCTCCCTATCCGAGGCCCAGTCGCTGGCGATGCCCTGCCATCCCGGTGCAGGCGGTGAGTTCGGGGGATCGGATGAACCTGACTCGCTTGGGACTAGTGGGTGCGATGCCATGTTTTTCACCTCAGGCCGCAAAATCTGGCGATGGCTTCATAGGTTCCCGGCGTGCTGGTCAGCAGAGCGAATAACACGAACCAAAGACCCAGTAAGTAATGCCAATAGATGGCACAGAGCTCTACGCTGGCGCTGAGTTGCGGTAACGGCACGTGATGCAGGAATTTAGCGACGGTTCTGCTCCAGGCTATCAGCCCGCCCAGCAGGTGGAGCCCATGCAGGCCGGTCAACAGGTAGAAGAAACTGTTGGCCGGATTGCTGGCGACAAAGTAGCCCCAGGCGACAAACTGCTGCCAGACCCAGAGTTGCCCGGTCAGAAAGGCAATTGCAAATACGCCCCCCAATGCAAAGCCAATGACCGTTGCGCCCAGTCGAGCCTGTCGGGCGGCCATACGCGACCACTGCAGTGCGATGCAACTGAATACCAGAAAAGCCGTATTCAGCCATAGCTGCCAGAGATTGGCTAACGGCGCCAAAGGCTCTGTCAGCGGTAGCCAGTCGGCCATTTGTGAGCGTTCGATAAAGGCGATCAGGAAGAGAAAGAATAACGAGCTCACCACGGCCAGAAACAAGCGCAGGCCTATTCTTGCGTTTTGGATTCTATCGGCACCCTCGGCGGCCTGAATACCCTCAGGATCGCGATTCCAACTGCCGCCGGGGTCAGCGCCGTCGGCGTTTCTCAATAGCCGTCTGTTCATGTTTTAACGTCCGCTATCTTGGTTCCGGCACTGAGTTGCCGCATCTGCTCCAGCTCCTCGGCGGAGACCGTTTGCGGAACGAAGTCCTGTTCTATCCCCGGCACACTGTAGTCATAGGCCCAGCGATGCACGACCGGCAGCTTCGCTCCCCAGTTACCGTGTATGGGCGGGGTGTTCGGCGTTTGCCATTCCAGACTGGCCGCGCCCCAGGGATTACTGCCTGCGGGCTTGCCTTTAAATACACTCCAGGCCAGGTTGAATATGAACAGCAGTTGGGAAACGCCGACGGTCAATGCGACCACCGTAATGAAGGCATTCAAATCGTGCGCCGACTGCGGGATGAACCCGTAGTTTTCATAGTTGTAGTAGCGACGTGGCATGCCCTGGAAACCCAGGTAGTGCATGGGGAAGAAGATGGCGTAGGTGCCCAGAAACGTAATCCAGAAATGCAGCTTGCCCAGGGTGTCGTTCGTCATGCGCCCGGTTACTTTCGGGAACCAATGATAAATGCCGCCGAACACCACCAGTACCGGTGCGACACCCATGACCATATGAAAATGGGCTACGACGAAATAGGTGTCCTCGAGCGGAATATCCACGATCACATTGCCGAGAAACAACCCGGTCAGACCGCCGACCAGGAAGGTGACGATAAAGGCCAAGGCAAACAGCATCGGCACGGTCAGATGGATGTCGCCCCGCCACAGAGTCAGCACCCAGTTGTAGACTTTCAGTGCGGTCGGCACTGCGATGATCAAGGTGGTGGTGGCGAAGAAAAAGCCAAAGTACGGGTTCATTCCGCTGACATACATATGGTGCGCCCAGACCACAAAGCTGAGTACGCCAATCGCAATAATGGCCCACACCATCATTCGGTAGCCGAAGATGCTTTTACGTGCATGCGTGCTGATCAAGTCGGAGACCAGACCAAACGCGGGGAGAGCAACGATGTAGACTTCCGGGTGGCCGAAGAACCAGAATAGATGCTGGAATAATATTGGGCTGCCACCTTGGTGATCGAGCTGCTGCCCCAGCGAGATGATCGCCGGCATAAAGAAGCTGGTGCCCAACAGTTTGTCAAACAGCATCATGACCGCACTGACAAACAACGCCGGGAAGGCCAGCAAGGCCATAATCGAGGCCATGAAGATTCCCCACACGGAGAGCGGCATGCGAAACAATGTCATGCCGTGCGTGCGCGCCTGCAACACCGTGGTTACGTAGTTCAACCCGCCCATGGTGGTTGCGACAATAAAAATCGCCAGTGAGACGAGCATCAGTACGATGCCCCACTCGGTCCCCGGTGTCCCCTTAGTAATGGATTGTGGCGGATAGAGCGTCCAGCCCGCACCGGTGGGGCCGCCAGGGACAAAGAAGCTGGCGAGCAACACCAATACCGCTAGCAGGTAGGTCCAATAACTCAGCATGTTGACATAGGGGAAGACCATGTCGCGGGCGCCCACCATCAGTGGGATCAGATAGTTGCCGAAGCCACCCAGAAACAAGGCCGTCAGCAAATAAACGACCATGATCATGCCGTGCATGGTCATCGCCTGATAGTAAGTACTGGCGTCCATGAACTCCAAACTACCGGGAAAGCCTATCTGGATGCGCATCAAGTCGGACAGCACCACGGCTATAAGACCCACGAATAAAGCCGTCAAGGAATATTGAATGGCTATGACCTTGTGGTCCTGACTCCAGATATATTTGGTCAGGAAGCTTTTGGGTTCGTGCAGTGCTTCTGTTTCGGCTTGCTCCGCATAGGCCATCACGTCATCCTCCTGCTGAAGTTTCGGTGTATTTCTGGCTGCTTTACGGCTGCTTTCCTGGCTCCACCTTGCTCGCATCAGCGTCGGCATTCGCTTTGGATTTGATAAAAGCGATCAGTGCGTTCAACTCCTTATCGCTCGGAGCAAAGGCCGGCATGATGTCTGCGAAGCCCTTGACGATTTTGGCACTGGGCTTAAGAACCGATTCTTTTATATAGTCCTCATCGACCTTTATCGTCGTACCGTCGGCAAGGGTTTCTGTCTTGCCATACAGGCCCTGCCAGCTGGGGCCGACGCCCTTACTGCCATCGACACTGTGGCAGGCCAGACAGCCAAACGACTTGGCCAGCCGCTGTCCCTGCGCCGCCAGGTCGTCACCTGGGCTCGACGCTTCGCTGGCAGAAAGTTCATCGCCTTGCCGCGCAGTACCCAGTGATTTGATCAGGGCGACGAGAGCACCCAGTTCATCTTCATTGAGAGTATAGGTCACCATGACCGGCGGGTAGCCCTGTACCCGTCGGGCCTTCGGTTCGAGGATCGACGCTTTCAGGTAGGCCTCATCGACCTGCACACTGGTGCCATCGGCAAGCTGTTCAGTGCGGCCGTACAGGCCCTTCCATCCCGGGCCGAGACTGGCGCTGCCATCCTGGCTATGGCAGGCACTGCAGCCGAGTTTTTCGACCAACAGGCGGCCTTTTTCCAGCACGCTGTCCCGACTGGGCTTGGCAGCTGTCTTTAATGTCTGCGCAAAAGTCGGTTGGCTGTTCAGCCATTGATCGAAGGCGTCCTGTTCTTCCACGATCATATGGCCGCGCATGTTGTAATGACCTACGCCACAATATTCAGCGCAAAGGGTTTCATATTTCCCGGTTTTAGTCGGCGTAAACCAAAAGTACGTCACCATCCCTGGCACCATGTCCATCTTGCTGCGCATTTGCGGTACATCGAAATTGTGCAGCACATCTTTAGAACGCAGTAAAACTTTTACCGGCTTATTGAGCGGAAGGTGAACTTCATTGTTTAGTATAAGCACATCGTCCTGCCCAGCAGGATCATTGGGGTCAAGGCCGAAGGGGTTGGTGGAATCAACAAATTTAATATCCGATCTGCCCAGCTTCCCGTCTTGGCCGGGAAAACGAAAGGCCCACTGCCACTGCTGGGCGACCACTTCAAGTTCATAAGCTTTTTTCGGCACCCGGATGAAATCACTGTAAACAACCAGCCCTGGCGCCAATAACCCGACAATACCTACCGAGGTAACGATAATTAACCATAATTCCAACTTTTTATTTTCTGGCTGGTAGGCCGCCTTGGCACCCTCCTTGTGACGATAACGCATCACGGCTACCGCCATAAATACCGTGATGGCGATGAAAAATATTCCGGTAATAATCAGGGTGATGAACTGCGTGGTGTCTATTGACCCCCAGTTGGAAGCTGCCGGTGCCGCATGCCAAGGCGCCAGGATGTTGAACAGTACTGATGCAACAACGATTAGAATCAAGATAATTGCTATTGCCATTTTCTCTTCATCCTATTCCTGTTGCTCATGGGTTCAAATTAATATTAATTTGACGCCCAGGCAGGGTAGACAAGTACCAGCCACCCTGGCTGCAAAGTCAGCAAGAAGTATAGTGCATGGACGGAACAAGCGTTTTTTCTGAAGAGGATCCGATGCCCAGATATTCCAATATCCAACATTAAGTTAGTCGTTTTAAATCTATTCGCTACATATAACTTTCGATATTCAGTATCACGTCTCCCGGGACTAAATGGGGCGTAGTGACTTGTTTCCGATCGGTCAAAATGACCGCACTACCCCCGCAGCGAAAAGCCGATGCCTGGAATCACGTAGTAGCTTCTAAAGCAGCTGATCAATCAAAACCGCGTTGGAATAGATCAAGCTGCCATCGCTCGCTCGATGCCCGACTAAATGGAACTGACCGCGCTCGTCGTGCAAATAGACGCGCATTTGGCAGTCCGACAAGGGGCTGTATCCCTCTGGCATGATCAAATCCATTGAGTCCATGTCGACATCGACCATGGCTTCACGCTCATGGGTCTTCTGTAGGCGTTCTTCAGCTTGCTCTAGACGCAGATGGAGGGGGCCATCGACGTAAAAATGGATTTCCCCCATCGGGGTGGACTTTTGGTCGCCGCTGATTTTGCACCAGCCTTCGATCGTCAGGGTACTCATCACCAAGCCTCCATTGTGGACTGCTGGACTCTGTAGCTTTTGTCGCTTCTCAATACCATCACTTATCTGACCACTACGCATGGGCAGGGTTCTTCTTTTGCAGAATAGTGGGGGAAAGGGAAACGCGGGAGAAAAGGGTGGCAAGAAAAAGGCGCGTCCAGGCTTGGCGGTCAGAATCGGTGCGTGTATGGGACGTACCCGGTTATCGGGCGGCCCCATCATTCATTGAATGTCTTTCAAGTAACCCTTGAGCGCAATGAGCGGGCTATCAAGCTGCTCCATCGCCTGCGCAGCGCCAAAATCTGCTGCCAACCGATGCAACTCGCGGCCCAAGGCTGTATCAAAACCGCCTACAGCTTCCAGCGCCAGACCCAGACATTCATCCACTTTGATCTGGATAGCCTCGACATCACCTCTACGTACCAGCAAGCCAAATACGTCCCTCTGATAGTCGCTCATCATCAGATCGTCACGCAAAATCGGGCTTTGATCTTCTGTCTCGTAAGCCAGCTTGAGGGAGAAAAGGGCGACTGTTTCCAGCGGCAATTCCATAAGGGCAATCCTTGTGATGTCGGCCAGAATGAGGCGAAAGTCTGCCATAACCACTTTCCTGCGCCCATAAAAAAAGGCCTTGCAATGCAAGGCCTTTCTTAATTTTGGTGCCCGAGGGAGACTCGGCGGGGAAAACTTATGTTTCCGTCTTTTGAGTTTCCGACGAGATGCATGTTGTGTGAGTCAATGTTGTTAACAAAGCAATCAGGTTGGCGGAGTCTGGCCTGCCGCTATAGGCAACTGTCGACCGAGGCTGTGTAAAAACTGTTTGGAGCAGGTTTGACAGTCAGAACCAGAACGAAAATCGCGTTCCTGCGCAAATTTCAGGTCCGCTGATTCACCAATCATTGGCAGATCTTACGTAGCGACGCAGACTTCAAAACAGTGTCTGTGTTTTTACACAGTCTGGGCCAATAGCTGCCCCTTGGCGAGAGGCAGCTTACAACGATGAAATCAACGACGATCGTTCCAAACCAGAAGCAACATGTCTGCTCCGCTATTGCAACGGCACATAAATATCGGTCTGCCATTGATCCTGCGGTGTCTCGGGATAAACGCTTAGATAATCGAAGAACAGCGGCTGGTCTCGAAGTTCCTCGCCGCTGGTGGGAAGCCAGTCGCGATAGATCGGATAGATCGTTTCGCCGATGTGATCCGTCGAGCCCACGTGACGCACTACAACGCAACGCCCTCCAGGGATAACGCGCTCGGTTACGCCGAACTCATTCGCTGCTACCACCTCGTGAATCTCGCCGCAGATTGCAAACCGGAACGCTTCGGGTGGGGTCGTATCGGGGTTGCCGAAAGGAATGCCAAAGCTGCGACTTGATTTCACTGGCGACTGTCCGCTCTGCATGCGCCATTCGGAAAACTTGCGCACACTCTCATTAATGAGCCCGGGAGCGCCACAATGCTCGAGTGCTGCAACTCTGACTTCGTGAAACTCTACGATTCGCACCTGCATGATGATGCTCCTGGAAAAATGAGGGATGGTGAACACCGAACCCCAGACCTGCCAATTCGGTTGCTTCCTGAATGCACTCGGCGTCATACCGAACGCCCGCCTGAATGCCCTGGAAAATGCCTCGGGGCTTTCGAAACCTGCACCGAACGCGGCTTCCAGCACCGAGTATTCCGCGAGGGAGGACAGGCAATGCGCTGCGCGTCGTAGCCGCATCAACTGTACATAACGTGAAACAGGCACGCCCACGAAGGCGGTGAATTGTCGATGGAAGTGAAACGCCGAAAAGTTCGCCACCTGGCTCAACGTCTTCACGGACAAGTCACCTTCGAGATTGGCGTCGATGTAGGCGAGTACTGCATTGAAGCGCTTTGTGTAGGCGGCGTTGCTCGGCAAGTCAGGCACTGGATGGAGGCTCCGGGGAATACGGTAGGCAATAGAGTCAACTATACCGGCGTGCCCGCGCCTAGCCGTGCTTGCTGAGGTCGCGATTGGGTTGCCTGTTCGGCATGAGCCGCCTTGGAGACACCGTCTTGAAGGCTATCGGGCACTACATCTGAGACCCGGATTGTAAAACCTGTGCGACCGACAGCTTTGGGTCGACTGCTGCCCCTAGCCAGAGGCAGCAATCAGCCGATTCTGTTGAAAAAGTCGGTTCGCCCAAACGGCCTGGTCATTGACTGGTTAAAACGCCTTTTTTGCACACTGCTACGTGAAATCTGAGTCCGGAAGCCTCTGCCGAAAGTAAAGATTTCAATCACGGACGCATACTTTTCTGCTGTGGAAACCATGGTCGACTTTTTCAACAGAATCAGCCAAAAGCGGTCAGTCAGCGTCTACGAAATAAGGGGCGATTCAGTGACGACGTGGTCTGGGTTCTCTGCTGCCCTGATGTTTTGTACAGACCTTGGAAGTTTTCATAGTGGCAACCCAGGCGCTTTGGTAAGGAAAAAGAATTTCTAGACGGGGGTTGACCATGTATTTTAATGCTGTACTATTCGCCTCCCGCTAACGAGCAGCTTGATGCTGATTTTGGCTTAAGCAATTGATTTTATTAATAAAATCAGAAGCTTTTAAGGGTGTTGCTTGAGGGGTGTGCTGTAGAGTGCACGCCTCGGTTGAGACGAAAGATCTTAACCAACCGCTCTTTAACAACTGAATCAAGCAATTCGTGTGGGTGCTTGTGGAGTCAGACTGATAGTCAACAAGATTATCAGCATCACAAGTTACTCCGCGAGAAATCAAAGATGT
>JAPLSD010000722.1 GCA_026398835.1 Pseudomonas sp. | reverse complement strand
CGGCACGGAAGGTCGTATCAAGATCGGCATTGGTCAAGCCGTAATGATTGATCGACAGGTCTGCAGGTGCAGGACGCTGCCACAGTCCCAGCGGGTCAAGCTGGGCTGCCTGGTGGCCACGCATACGGTAGGCCTGGATCAGTCGCAGCACTTCAACTTGCTTCTTCTCGTGCTCACTGCTCACGCTGCCGGCGGAAACCGGTTGAGCGCGGCGCTGGTTCTTTGCCAGCAAGACGAAATGATCGCGGATTGTCGAGTGCGAAACATCGATGGCAGTGCTGCCGTCAGCAGGCAGCTTCTGAAAATAGGTGCGCCACTCTTCTGGCACAGCGTTAGGGTCGTGCAGGTAGAGCTCGTAGAGCTCTTCCACATAGGCAGCGTTACTACCGGATAGGTAGGCGCTGTTCCACATGCGCTGCATCACGCTTTCTTGCATGCTTGGTCACCCTCGGTTAGGGGAACACCATCGGCGAAGACACCGAGCAAACTTGCAAAAGTCCAAGTGCAGCGACCAAAACAAGCCACTTAGGATCACGCTGATAGTCCGGGTACCAGCCCGGATGCCCCTGCTTGTCTCATTTCTTCAAAATAAGAGCCGCAGCTTTTTGAGCTGCTGCTCAGGTTAAAACTACGGCGCCGGTTGAAGCCTGCGCCGCAGCATTTACGGGTACAGCGGTTCTACGGTTACAACAACTGAATCAAATGCCGCTTTGCAGCAGCATGTTACGCACGTGACCGATGGCCTTAGTCGGGTTCAGGCCTTTCGGACAAACGCTGACGCAGTTCATGATCCCGCGGCAGCGGAATACGCTGAACGGGTCATCCAGCGAAGCCAGACGCTCGCTCGTCTTGGTGTCACGGCTGTCTGCCAGGAAGCGATAAGCTTGCAGCAGTGCAGCTGGACCCAGGAACTTGTCCGGGTTCCACCAGAAGGATGGGCAAGAGGTCGAGCAGCAAGCGCACAGGATGCACTCGTACAGACCGTCGAGCTTTTCACGCTCTTCCGGGGACTGCAGACGCTCGATGGCCGGAGCCGGCGTGTCGTTCTGCAGGTATGGCTTCACTTTCTCGTACTGCTTGTAGAAGATGCTCATATCGACGACCAGGTCACGGATAACCGGCAAACCTGGCAGAGGACGAACGATCAACTTGTTGCCTTTTACTACGGCAGACAGCGGCGTGACACACGCCAGAGCGTTTTTGCCGTTGATGTTCATGCCGTCGGAACCGCAGACGCCTTCACGGCAAGAGCGACGATAGGAGAAACCTTCGTCCTGCTCTTTGATCAGGGCCAGCACGTCCAGCACCATCAGGTCTTTACCGTTGGTATCGACCGAAAATTCCTGCATGAACGGCGCAGCGTCCTGATCAGGGTTGTAGCGATAAACACTGACTTGCAACATGGCGGCCACCCTTAATAAGTCCGAATCATTGGTTCAAAGGTCGGGACTGTTTTTGGCGAGAAGTTCACGGCACGCTTGGCAACGCGTTTTTCACCAGGGAAGTACAGGGTGTGGCACAACCAGTTGACGTCGTCGCGATCTTCGAAGTCTTCACGGGCGTGAGCTCCGCGGGACTCTTTACGGATCTCTGCGGCGATGGCGGTAGCTTCGGCCACTTCCAGCAGGTTTTGCAGTTCCAGAGCTTCGATACGAGCGGTGTTGAACGCCTGGCTCTTATCGTTGATCTTGACGTTGGCGATACGGCCACGCAGATCGGCCAGCTGAGCAATACCCTTCTGCATGTATTCGCCGGTACGGAATACACCGAAGTAGTTCTGCATGCAGCTTTGCAGCTCTTTACGCAGGGTCGCTACGTCTTCGCCTTCGGTTCGCGAGTTCAGGCCATCAAGACGCGCCAGGGCAGCGTCGATGTCGGACTGGCGAGCGCGAGTGTACTCAACGCCTTCTTTCAGGGTCTGCTCCAGGAACAGGCCGGCGGCACGACCGAACACCACCAGGTCGAGAAGCGAGTTACCGCCCAGACGGTTGGCGCCGTGAACCGATACGCAAGCCACTTCACCGACCGCGAACAGACCAGGGATGATCTGGTCGACGCCGCTGGCGTCCTGAGTGATCGCCTGACCATGAATGTTGGTGGCAACGCCACCCATCATGTAGTGGCAGGTTGGAACCACTGGAACCGGAGCAACAACCGGGTCAACGTGGGCGAAAGTCTTGGACAGTTCGCAGATGCCTGGCAGACGGCTGTGCAGTACTTCTTCACCGAGGTGATCGAGCTTCAGCAGAACGTGGTCGCCATCTGGACCACAACCGTTTCCGGCGATGATCTCTTTAACCATGGAGCGGGCTACAACGTCACGACCGGCAAGGTCTTTGGCGTTCGGGGCATAACGCTCCATGAAACGCTCGCCGTGCTTGTTGATCAGGTAACCGCCTTCACCGCGGCAGCCTTCGGTAACCAGTACACCGGCACCGGCGATGCCAGTTGGGTGGAACTGCCACATTTCGATGTCTTGTACCGGCACGCCAGCACGCAGAGCCATGCCGACGCCGTCACCGGTGTTGATCAGGGCATTGGTGGTGGACGAGTAGATACGGCCTGCACCGCCGGTTGCCAATACAGTAGCGTTGGCGCGGATGTACGAGGTTTCACCGGTTTCGATGCAGATCGCGATGATGCCGACGAAAGCGCCGTCTTCGTTCTTAACCAGATCCACTGCGTAGTATTCGTTGAGGAATACGGTGCCCGCTTTCAGGTTCGCCTGATAAAGGGTGTGCAGCAGTGCGTGACCGGTACGGTCGGCAGCAGCGCAAGTACGAGCGGCCTGGCCGCCTTTACCGAAATCTTTCGACTGACCGCCGAATGGACGCTGGTAGATGCGACCCTGTTCGGTACGGGAGAACGGCAAGCCCATATGCTCGAGCTCGAAGACCGCTTCCGGGCCTACGGAACACATGTATTCGATAGCGTCCTGGTCACCGATGTAGTCGGAACCCTTGACGGTATCGTACATGTGCCAGCGCCAGTCATCGTTCGGATCGGCCGAAGCGATGGCGCAGGTAATGCCACCCTGAGCGGATACGGTGTGCGAGCGAGTCGGGAAAACCTTGGTGATAACGGCAGTCTTGTGACCACCTTGTGCCAGCTGCAGCGCAGCGCGCATGCCAGCGCCGCCGCCGCCAATAATAATGGCGTCGAACGAAAGCGTATTAACTGTGTTAGCCATGAATCAGATACCCCAAAGAATCTGCACGCCCCAGACGAAGTAGGCGAACATCGCAACGCCGCATACTGCCTGGAAGAGGAAACGTATTGCAGTCGCCGACTTGCCGAACGCCATTGGCGTCAGGTAATCGGTAGCAATGGTCCACATGCCGACCCAGGCGTGAGCGCCTAGAGCGACGAGAGCCAGCAGACTGAAAATACGCATCCAGTTGCTTGCGAACAGTTCATGCCATTGGGCGTAGCCAAGGCCTGGGTGCGCAATGACGTATCCGATCAGGAAAATGAAATAAGCCGCGAGAACGACCGCAGACACACGTTGTGCCATCCAGTCATAGAGGCCCGAACGCGACAGGTTCGTGACGTTAGTTACCATATCCAAACTCCTGCCAGAACGATCATCACCACGGAAACGGCGAGAACGATTTTCGAGCCCAGTTTGCCGCCTTCCAGCGTCTCACCGATGCCCATGTCCATGATCAAGTGGCGCACACCGGCAACCAGGTGATACAGCAAGGCGGACAGGATGCCCCAAATCACTAGCTTGGCTAGCGGACTGGTCAGACACGCTTTCACCTGACCGAAGCCTTCTTCTGAGCTCAGCGATTTGTCCAATGCATAAAGCATGATGGCCAGGCTGACAAAGAGGATGACACCGGATATGCGGTGAAGAATGGACGTGTAAGCAGTGACTGGGAGTTTGATGGTCCTTAGGTCTAGGTTTACAGGTCGTTGGCTATTCACGGCTTTTTTTTCACACTGAAGAGCCCCTAACAATCAGGGCAAAGTTGTTGGGGAGTGCACTGGTCAGGTACCACCACCCAGGGAGTGCGACCCCCAATAACGCAGGCCCAAAAGCCCCCGGCGGTCGGAGGCCGAGTATAGACAGTTAGGGCACTAATGACAACGCAATCACCTTCCCCTAATAGCTGATTGCGCAAGTGGAATAAAAGGCGTAAATGGCAGGGAATTTCGAGGAAAAAGTCCGGTTAAAGCCTTCTGGGGCAAGACTTTAGGCAAATTGACATTCAAATTTATCTCACTATAGTGGTGCGGGCCCTGCGTGGGGGGTCTGTCTGATGATTTCAAGCATAAATAGGAGGCCACATGGCTGACAAAAAAGCGCAGTTGATCATCGAGGGCGCAGCCCCCGTCGAGCTGCCCATTTTAACCGGCACCGTTGGTCCCGATGTAATCGACGTTCGGGGCCTGACGGTCACGGGCCGTTTCACCTTTGACCCGGGTTTCATGTCGACCGCCTCGTGCGAGTCGAAGATTACCTATATTGATGGCGACAACGGCATTCTGCTGCACCGCGGCTACCCGATCGAACAGCTGGCCGAGAAGTCGGACTATCTGGAGACCTGCTACCTGCTGCTCAACGGCGAACTACCGACCGCAGATCAGAAGGCGCAGTTCGTCAGCACCGTGAAGAACCACACCATGGTCCACGAGCAGCTGAAGACCTTCTTCAACGGCTTCCGTCGCGACGCCCACCCGATGGCCGTCATGTGCGGTGTAGTCGGTGCCCTCTCGGCCTTCTACCACGACTCCCTGGACATCAAGAACCCGCAGCATCGCGAAATCTCCGCGATCCGCCTGGTTGCCAAGATGCCGACCCTGGCAGCGATGGTTTACAAGTACTCCATGGGCCAACCCATGATGTACCCGCGCAACGACCTGTCGTACGCGGAAAACTTCCTGCACATGATGTTCAACACCCCGTGCGAGATCAAACCGATCAGCCCGGTACTCGCCAAGGCCATGGATCGGATCTTCATCCTCCATGCCGACCACGAGCAGAACGCATCGACTTCTACCGTCCGCCTGGCGGGCTCTTCGGGTGCCAACCCGTTCGCCTGTATCGCTGCCGGTATCGCTGCACTCTGGGGCCCGGCTCACGGCGGCGCCAACGAAGCGGTGTTGAGCATGCTCGACGAAATTGGCGATGTGTCGAACATCGACAAGTACATCGCCAAGGCCAAAGACAAGAACGATCCGTTCAAATTGATGGGCTTCGGTCACCGGGTTTACAAAAACCGTGATCCACGCGCAACCGTGATGAAGCAGACCTGCGACGAAGTACTGAAAGAGTTGGGCATCACCAACGATCCGCAACTCGAACTGGCCATGCGCCTGGAAGAGATCGCGCTGACCGACCCGTACTTCATAGAGCGCTCGCTGTACCCGAACGTCGACTTCTACTCGGGGATCATCCTCAAGGCGATCGGCATTCCAACCAGCATGTTCACCGTGATCTTCGCCCTGGCGCGGACCGTCGGCTGGATCTCCCACTGGAAAGAAATGCTCTCCAGCCCGTACAAGATCGGCCGCCCACGCCAGTTGTACACCGGCTACGAGTCGCGTGACATTCCCAAGCTGGAAGACCGCAAATAAGACCTGTCTTGCGATAACGTCTTAAGCTGCACCGAGTACGGCCTCTGCCTCTTATATAAGAGCAGAGGCCGTGTTTGTTTGTGTGGTGCCCCCTCCTCTGCCGCATTCGCGGCGCCTCGAAGCAAAATCAAAAGATCGTCCGACCGCGGCCCGAACCTGCGGCAACTCCTACAGAGAAAATCGCGTAAGGCAGAAGAATCGCGCGCGCTAAAAAACAGGCCGGCTGCCAGGCCGCCATCGCGAGCAAGCCTCGCTCCAACAGACACCCAATAAGAAATGCCCCAATCTCTCGACCGGGGCATTCTTTTATTCACACCTTATATATAGAAGCTCGAAGCCTTAGTGCGCCACTGCCCCACTCGCACCCAACCCAGTCTGTGAACGAACGAATTGCGGGAAGAACAGCGCCCGCTCTTTGTCAGCCGCGGCCGACTTGTCAGTGATGGAGAAGAACCAGATCCCGACGAAGGCAATGGCCATCGAGAACAGAGCTGGGTACTCATACGGGAAGATGGCTTTCTCATGCCCCATGATCTGTACCCAAATGGTTGGACCAAGGACCATCAGGCCAACGGCACTGACCAGTCCCAGCCAGCCACCGATCATCGCGCCGCGGGTAGTCAGCTTCTTCCAGTACATGGAAAGCAGCAGCACCGGGAAGTTACAGCTCGCCGCGATGGAGAACGCCAGGCCGACCATGAATGCTATGTTCTGACTTTCGAACAGGATACCCAGAACGATCGCCAGTGCAGCCAGAGCAATGGTGGTGATTTTCGAAACCCGGATCTCATCCTTGTCGTTGGCTTTACCCTTCTTGATCACGCTGGCATACAAGTCGTGAGACACCGCCGAAGCACCGGCCAGAGTCAGACCGGCAACTACCGCCAGAATGGTGGCGAAGGCCACTGCCGAGATGAAACCGAGG
>JAPLSD010000226.1 GCA_026398835.1 Pseudomonas sp. | reverse complement strand
TGTGCTGACGATGGCAGTGCCAGTCACCACGCGACGATGTTCGCCAATGCCTTGCAGGATCGCTATGCGCTGAAGAAGACCAATAACTCCGCCAGCCTTGGGGTCGGTGTGCTGGGTTCGGTGTCGATGCCAATTGGCTCGTCCGACGACTCGATGGTCAAGGTTGCCAGCGAAACGGTGTCTTCGGCCAAGTTTTATGAGCGTTTCTTTACGCTGGTTGAACTGTTCCTGCCGCCTGAGGCCAAGAAAGCCGCGCATATCACCGAGAAGCCGAAGACCGATCTAGGGGTGCCTGAACCCAAGGTTGAGCCTGCCGCAGTAGCGCCGACACCGAAGCCTGTATCTGCTGCGCCCGAACCCGCTGCCGCGCCGGCTGCAGAGCCAGCTCCCGTTACTCCAGCCGCCTCCGAGCCGGTGACGCCGCCAGCTGAAACCGTGCCGATTGCCCCGCATGAAACCGAGGTGCCGGCTTCATCGTCTGAAACCGTGACACCACCGGCGAATTCAGATTCGCTGCCGCCGCCGACAGAGCCTATTCCTGCTCTGCCGGCTTCGAACTCGTAGACCACTCAGACCGCCGCAGGATTGGCCTTGCCGATATCAATCCTGTAGCGGCTGATCATTGCGACAAATGACTTCAGGCAGTCTGCCCGTCATCTCCTGGCGCCTTCAGCGCATCAGCACAATCATGCCAATACAATCGTTGCATTGCCGATGGCGGTAAATTCGCCAGGATCTGCTACGTTTTATTTTTAAGCGTCTGAACGTATTATTTTTTCCGTCATGAAGGCACTTTATGCTGAGAGCGAAGGTCATTTAAGCAATCGGTTTTTCTCCGCAACCATAAGGATTTTGCAATGGACGATTATCAAGAAGAACTTCTCGAATATCAGGCGTTTGAACTGGATCCGCTGGAGCCTGCTGAAGACGCTACCGAGCTGTGATAGCGGCAGCGTGCTTCAGGCGGAGTGGCGATGGCTGCGGCGAAACTCGCCAGGGGTCTGGCCATTCCAGCGTTTGAAGGCGCGCTGGAAGGCTTCAGCTGAGGCAAAGCCCAGCAAGTAAGCGATCTCCCCGAACGCCAGTTCGGTGTCGCGAATGTAGGTCATGGCCAGATCACGGCGGGTGTCGTTGAGAATGGCACGAAATTGCGTACCTTCTTCGGCGAGCTTGCGGCGCAAGGTCCAGGTTGGCAGCTTCAGGCGTGCCGCCACTTCTTCCAGGTCGGGTTCCCGGCCACCATTGAGCAATGGCCCCAGCAACTGAGTGATGCGTTCACGCAGGCTGCGGGTTCGGGTCAATTGTTCCAATTCCCTTTCGCACAGCTTGAGCAGAAGGCGCCAGGTGCTGGGGCAATGCTCGGGGTTGCGCAGCGCCAGACTGGCCTGGCTTAGACGTAGCTGATTGTGCTCGGCACCAAAATGGATCGGGTAATCCCCCAACACCCCATAGCGCTCGCGGTAATCCGGTTCGGCGAACTCGATGTCGATGCGCTCGGCGTGCAGCGGTTCCGGGCTCAAGCTGGATAATTGCTGTAGCCATCCGGCAATGATCGAATCCACCACAAAACGGTTGTAGGCGTTATAGGGGCTGATGGAATAGAACCGCAGCCAGGCGCCTTGGGCGTCTTCATGGAAACTCGATTGGCCGCGATAGTTCGAGCCATACAAGGCTTCGAAGCGGATCAGGCAGCGCGCAGCTTCGCGCACGGTCGGTGCCTGGGCGGCTGTGACGCCGGCCAGGCCGACCTGACTGAGGCGACTGAGCTGGCCCATGCGCAGACCCAGTGCCGGGTCGCCGGTCAGTTGAATGGCGGCATGGCCCAGGCGCATGTAACGCGGAATCGACAGCCTGGCACCTGCCTCGGCCAGACGCGCCGGGTCGAGACCGTATTGGTCGAGCAAATCCTGTGGATCAAGACCGTGGCTGCGCACCGCATCGGCAAGGCTATGGACAAAACCTACGGACAGATCCCCGAGGCGCATCGGCAGCGGCTTCATCGCTTACAACCAGATATTCAGCAGGCGGGCGCCGCGGGCATTGCCGTCGGCGATGGTTTGGCCATTGCTGCTGATAAAGCTCTGGCCGTCGCTGCCTTGGTCCCAGAACTGGCCGCGCAAAAACACGCTCATGCCAGTCACGGCCTGGCTGCCGGGAAGCTGGCCAATCAACGTCAGGCGATGCCAGGCGTCGCCCTCACTGAGCTCTCCGGCTTTGAGGCTGATTTCGCTGGGTGTCGACAGGTTTTTGTATCCGCGCCAGGGTTTGTCCCACGAGCCGTGGCCGACGACGAATGCTGGAACCGCGATCAACTGCGCACCCTGGGCGTTGAGTTTGCGGTAGTTGTCGGGGTACCAACTGTCGCTGCCGATCAACACGCCAAGGCGTCCGGCCGGCGTATCGATGACGTTGATCGCCTGATCGAGGCTGGGCTGGATAAAACCACGCTCGTGGAAGGCTGGCGACAGCTGGCGTTGGGGTTGGCCAATCGGCAAACCATCGCTGCCGAACACGAGGGTGCTGTTGTAGAGCGCACCACGACCAATTTCCAGATGACCGTCGTTGACCGTTGGCTCAGGCAGCACAATGGAGCCAGCGACCAACGTCACGCCAAATTCCTTGGCCAGGCCGCCGAAAAGCGCCTGGTAATCCCGGGCCATGGTTTTGGCTTTCATGCGCAGGTGCGCATCGTCCAGACGATTCTCGCCTTTGGCGCCGATCAGGGCTCGGACAAACTTCAGTGGGTTGCTGACGGCCAGCCAGTTCATGGCTTCTTCAAGG
>JAPLSD010000744.1 GCA_026398835.1 Pseudomonas sp. | reverse complement strand
GTACTGAGCGAAAAATGTGCGGGCTTCCTCGCTGTCCAGTTTCGCGTAGCTGTCGCCGGGTTGAATCAGGCCCGAGGCGAGAGCCAGGTCTTCGGCATGCTTGAGTACTTCGTAAATCCCGCCACGGGCCTTGATCGAGCCGGAGATCGGCAGCAGGTTGTCGGCCTTGAGCCACAAGGTGCCCTGTGATGCCTGCGGGTATTGGCTGGCCAAAGCCGCTTGCAATTTAGTCAGGGGCAAGATCTCGGACTCGATGATGCCGTGACTGGCGCGGGTCTCTGGAAAAGCCGACATGATAAACGGTGCAAAACGCTCAAGCCGGGCGCTGGCATCAGCGATATCGGCGGCGCTCAACGCCACGTCGCTCAACGCCTGTGCGGTAGGGGCGAGGGCAGGGTTGAACCAGGTGGTTTCCTTCAGGTTCACCAGTTCGGTGATCAAGGGATGGCTTTCGCACCATGTTTCGATGGTTTTATCCAGGATCATCTTGTTACTCCAGACTTTTAATTGCAGACGGACGGGTTCACACCCAATGCGACAACAGCAGTGTCATCCCCAGGGCGACGACTGATGCGAGCACGGTACCGGCGGTAAATTTTTTCAGCGCATCACTCAGGGAGACGCCCAGGTATTCCTTGACCACCCAGAAAGCCGAGTCAGTCACGGTGGTCCAGCCGATAGCGCCAGCACCGATGGCGATCACCATGAGTTCGCGGTTTTGCCCTGGCATGGCGTCCAGGATGGGCAGAATCATGCCAGCCGCGCTGACCATTGCCACGGTTGCCGAGCCCACGGCCAAGTGCATCAGGCCGGCGACGAGCCAGGCCAGGAGGATCGGATTGATGTCCCATTGCCCCAGGGTGCTGGCGAGGACTTTGCCGACGCCGCTGTCGATCAGCACGCCATTGAACGCGCCACCGGCGCCGATGATCAGCAAAATGTTCGCCAGCGGGGTGAAGCATCTCTGGGTCAAGACCTGCAGTTGCACCATCTGCAAGCCGCGGCGCAGTCCCAACGCCCAGTAGGCAAAGATCACCGCGATCGCCAGGGCGGTCAGGGGGTTGCCGAGGAAGGTCATCAGGCTGTACAGGCTGGAGCCTTGAGGCAGGCTCATGACAGCCAATGTCTTGCCGACCATCAACAGCAGCGGCAACAGGATGGTGAACAGGGTCAGTCCCAGGCCTGGCAGCTCACGGTGCGGACTCAGGACGCAGCGCTCATCCAGAAAAGCCTGCTGGCTAGCGGGCGCAGTGCGCGAGCAGACCAGGTTGACCCAGACAGGGCCGGCGATGATGGCGGTCGGCAAGCCGACGATCAAACCGTAGAGGATGACGGTGCCGACATCGGCGCCGAGCATCCTGGTAATCGCCATGGCGGCAGGATGGGGCGGCAGCATGCAGTGCACGGTCATCAGCGAAATGGCCAGCGGTATTCCGACATACAGGATGTTGAGCCGGGTTTCCTTGGCGACGACGTAGATCAGCGGGATCAGCAAGACAAACCCCACCTCGAAGAACACCGGGATGCCTACGACGAAGCCAACCAGCATCATCGCCCATGCGGCGCGCTGTTCGCCCAGGGCATTGAGCAATGCCTGAGCAATTCGCTCGGCGCCACCAGACTCTTCGAGCATTTTGCCGAGAATACTGCCCAGGCCGATAATCGCTGCGAGGAAGCCCAGAGTGCCGCCCATGCCTTTTTCAAAGGATTCGGCAATGCTCGGCAAGGGCATACCGGCCCCGGCGCCGACGACAAAACTGGCCAGCATCAAGGCCAGGAAGGAATGAACTCTGAATTTGACCACCAGCACAATGATCATCACGATCGCTGCCAGTAGTATCAGTAATAGACCCGCATTTTCTTGCATGACGACCCCTTATTATTTTATTGAGCGCGTTAGCCCGCATACCTCACGGTGCGAGGGATTAAGCGCCAGCGCAGAAGGGGTTTACAAAGGATGGTTTTTCAACGAACGGGTGATCTGATATCACCTATGGGGAGGGGGGGCATGCCAGATTCAGTGAAGAATCTGACATGAGGAGGCACGGGTCAGTGCTGCATGGACTGGATAAAACTGGCGATGCGGCTGTTGTTGGGGGAGGCGAGTAGTTGTTCCGGGCAACCGGACTCCAGAATTCCACCGTCAGCGACAAAGCAGATGCGGTCGGCCAGTTTGCGGGCAAAATTCATTTCATGGGTGACGATGATCATCGTCATACCTTCCTGGGCGAGCTGGCGGATGGTGTCGAGCACACCGGACACCAGTTCCGGATCGAGGGCCGAGGTCGGCTCATCGAATAGGATCAGCTCTGGTTTCATGGCCAGGGCTCGCGCGATGGCGACCCGCTGACGCTGCCCCCCAGACAGTTGGTCGGGGTAGTAG
>JAPLSD010000182.1 GCA_026398835.1 Pseudomonas sp. | reverse complement strand
TATCAGGCTGTGCGCCAACAGTGGCTGCCACCTGCATTTGATCGAACCGCTGGGCTTCGAGATGGACGATAAACGCCTGCGCCGGGCCGGTCTCGATTATCACGAGTATGCCACTTTGCAACGCCATGCCGACTTGGCCAGCTGCCTGGAAAGCCTCGGTCATCCACGCCTGTTCGCCTTTACCACCAAGGGCTCGCGGCCCTTCCACGACGCCAGCTTTGCGGAGGGTGATGCTTTTCTCTTTGGCCCGGAAAGCCGCGGTCTGCCCGCCGAGGTTCTGGACGCCCTACCGGCCGAACGACGCCTGCGCCTGCCGATGCGCGAAGGCTGCCGCAGCCTGAACCTGTCGAACACGGTCGCCGTAGCGGTCTATGAAGGCTGGCGGCAACTGGGATTCAAATAACCACATGACCTGATCGTTCCCACGCTCCTGCGTGGGAACGATCAAGCCTCGTATCCCAGCCCCATGAAAAAAGCGCCTGAAACGGCGCTTTTTTCGTTACAGCATCGAACGCTTATTGCACGGTCGGCGGTTCGCCAGCTGCCTGCATGCGTTGCAGTTCTTGCGCATACAGTGCGTCGAAGTTCACCGGAGCCAGCATCAGGGCCGGGAACGAACCACGAGTCACCAGGCTGTCCAGGGTTTCGCGAGCGTACGGGAACAGGATGTTCGGGCAGAACGCACCCAGGGTGTGGCTCATCGAAGCGTCGTCCAGGTTCTTGATCAGGAAGATCCCGGCCTGTTGCACTTCAGCGATGAACGCGACTTCTTCACCGTTCTTCACGGTAACCGACAGGGTCAGCACAACTTCGTGGAAGTCACCTTCCAGAGCCTTCTGACGGGTGTTCAGATCCAGACCGACGCTCGGCTCCCACTGCTGGCGGAAGATCGCCGGACTTTTCGGGGCTTCGAAAGACAGGTCACGCACGTAGATGCGCTGCAGGGAGAATTGCGGAGCAGTTTCGTCTTCGCTGGCAGCAGCAGTGTTCTGTTCATCAGTCATTGCAGATCCTTCTCACTTTTAGGGTCTTGTAGGGTTTGGGATTCAAGCCTCGAGCAGCGCGTCCAGCTTACCGGCGCGCTCCAGGGCGTGCAGCTCATCACAACCGCCGACATGGGTGCTACCGATCCAGATTTGCGGCACGGAAGTCCGGCCGGCCTTCTTGGACATTTCAGCGCGCACCTGCGGCTTGCCATCGACCTTGATCTCTTCGAAGGCTACGCCTTTGCTCTCGAGCAGATACTTGGCACGCGAGCAATAAGGGCAGTAATCGCTGGAATAGACGACGACGTTTTTCATGTCACTTCACCAGCGGCAGGTTGTCGGCTTTCCAGCTGGAAACACC
>JAPLSD010000840.1 GCA_026398835.1 Pseudomonas sp. | reverse complement strand
TAAGCTTTAATCATGATCGTAAGCTTTAGATGTTCTGAGACCGAGTACTTGTTTCGCAACGGTAGGACCCGTCTGTGGTCAGCCATTCTCAGTGTCGCGGAACGGAAACTGGCGATGCTTGATGCTGCTGCCGTGTTGATGGACCTTCGGTCTCCTCCGGGCAATCGTCTGGAAGCGCTGGAGGGAAATCGCAAAGGGCAACACAGCATCCGCATCAACGCTCAATGGCGAATTTGCTTTATCTGGGGTCCTAGCGGACCTGAAAATGTCGAAATCGTCGATTATCACTGAGGTGAGTAATGACTAAGAACGGTATGCGCCCGGTTCACCCCGGCGAAATCCTTAAAGAGGAATATCTGGAGCCTCTGGGTCTTACGGCAGCGGCTTTGGCCAGGGCGCTGAATGTATCCACCCCAACGGTGAATGACATTGTGCTTCAGCGCCGCGGCGTTAGCGCCGATGTAGCGCTCAGGCTTGCCATTTGCCTGGACACCACCCCCGAGTTCTGGCTGAACCTGCAATCGACTTACGATCTGCGCAAAGCTGAAATCGAGCGAGGTGCTGCGATCCGGGATCAAGTTGAGCGTCTTCCACACTGCGCCTGACAGACCTGTTGATCGAACCCCATGCCAAAGCGCGGGGTTCGTTTTTTATCGGGCTTAAAACGATTGAAGCAAGCGTGAAGCGCGTTTCCACCACGGTGTATTGCTCGCGCTCCGAGGCCGCTCACCCTCCGGCAGCATGTGTGGAACATCCTGCAACCGAATCCACGGCTGGTTATTCCAGTGCAACAGGCTCAGGGACATCTCCGGCCAATCCAGCAGGCTCAGAATCGGGCGTTCGCTTGAAGTCGCTTGGGCATCCCTCAGCGCGGGGACTACGTCATGGGTCAGCCATTCCCGCAAACTCCGGTACTCAGGGCAGTAGTGATAGACCAGCAACGCATACACGCCTGATTCGCTGATCAGTAGCGTGTGCTCTACCTTGCCGTGGCAAAGCAGTCGCATGGTCTGGCGCTGATCGGAATCAAGTTTGCGCAACGCGCGCTCATCCAGAAAAAGCCGAAGCAAACGCCCAAGATCGCGGGCGCTGAACCATGCCTGGTTTTCCAGCAGGAGAGCGTGGAGGTTGAGTTTGTGGCGGGTGAAGACGTGAGGGATTAGATGATTTTCATCCATGATGCAGTACTCAAAAACGCTTGAAGGGACTCACAGCCGCCATAACGCGAATCGGGAATTGAAATGCCCGATATCGGATGGTGGACGCGGTGCGTCGCAAGCTTCCGGGTCGCCAAACCCAGTGCTGAATGTTCAGCAGGGGACGAGAGTAGAGATCCAGGTTTTGCTGTGCAAGCGGGAATTGCTTAAGAATCAGCCGAGATGTGTGGGGTATTCAAAATTGCTGGAAGGTCGTGCCGACCTTTTCGCGGGCAAGCCTCGCTCCCACAGGATGAGCGGGGTTCCTGTGGGTGGGGGGGCAAAATTATTCCGCCGGCGGTGGTGACAGCTTCGCCTCAAGCTCCGCCACCTTCGCTTCAAGGCTCTCCAGCCGAGCGCGTGTGCGTGCCAGTACGACCATCTGACTGTCGAATTCTTCTCGGCTCACCAAGTCAAGCTTGCTGAAGCCGCTTTGCAGCAGGGCTTTGAACTGGCTTTCGATTTCGTTGCGTGGCAGCGCAGTGTCGCCGCTGAACAGGCGGGAGGCGTGGCCGCTCAGGGCGTCGAGGAGGTCTTTGGGCGCGAGCATGGGAATGTCCTGAAAACTGATGGTCGCAGTGTATCACGCAGTGTCTATAGTCAATTGCGCAGGCAGGGATGCACGCTTTTCGCGCATGTTGGCGGGCACTCACGCACTGTTGTTGTGCGTATCTGCTGCGCCAGTTGTGAAGAGACACCGGCGGCAGCGACCAAGGGGTTGAAATCAGTGGGTTTTGACGAGATGGCAAGCTTTCTGCTTAGTGGTTGGTGACCCATGCACTGATGCAGTCGCTGTGACGAATGCAGTGCGCCGGGCGGAACGGGGAAGTGTTTCGTCAGGAGCGGTTAGCGGGCGTCGGGATGGCTGTGTCAGGCCGACGATGCGTTACAAAGCCAGGCACTGCGCTTAGACTTGAGCCGGGTTTGTTTTCCTGGGGCAAGTCCACTAATTCGGGAGAGAGTTTTCATGAAGCTAGTCACTGCCATCATCAAGCCGTTCAAACTGGACGACGTACGCGAGTCACTGTCCGAGATCGGCGTGCAGGGCATTACCGTTACTGAGGTCAAAGGCTTCGGTCGGCAGAAGGGTCACACCGAGCTGTATCGCGGCGCGGAGTATGTGGTCGATTTCCTGCCCAAGGTGAAGATTGATGTCGCCATTGACGACAAAGATCTTGATCGGGTTATCGAGGCGATAACCAAGGCGGCCAACACCGGCAAGATTGGTGACGGCAAGATCTTTGTGGTCAATCTGGAACAGGCAATTCGCATCCGTACCGGCGAAACCGATACCGACGCAATCTAAGCCGCCAAACCCAACGCCCCAGGAGAATACAATATGACTCTGCGTAAATTCGCAGGGCTAGGAGCCCTGTTGTCCCTCGTAATGCCCAGCCTTGCTATGGCGGCAGACCCAGTGGCGGCTCCAGTCCTCAATTCCGGCGATACCGCCTGGATGATGACCTCGACAGCGCTTGTGCTGTTCATGACAATTCCCGGCCTTGCGCTGTTCTACGGCGGCATGGTTCGGTCGAAAAACATTCTTTCGGTGATGATGCAGTGCTTCGCCATTACCGGTCTGGTCACCATCCTGTGGTTCCTTTATGGCTACAGCATGGCGTTTGACACGACTGGCATGGAAGTAAACGTCGTCAACTTCAATTCCTTTGTCGGCAGCTTCGCCAAGGCCTTCCTCGCCGGCATCACGCCCGCCAGTATTACCGGTCCTACGGCGCTGTTTCCTGAGGCGGTGTTCGTCACCTATCAGATGACCTTCGCGATCATCACCCCGGCGCTGATTGTCGGTGCCTTTGCCGAGCGGATGAAGTTCTCCGCGATGCTGGTCTTCATGGGTTTGTGGTTCACCCTGGTTTACGCACCGATTGCGCACATGGTCTGGAGTGGTCCGGGTTCGCTGCTGGGTGACTGGGGCGTGCTCGACTTTGCTGGCGGCACCGTGGTGCACATCAACGCCGGTGTGGCCGGTTTGATCGCTTGCCTGGTACTCGGTAAGCGTAAAGGCTTCCCGACTACCCCAATGGCGCCGCACAACCTCGGTTACACCTTGATGGGTGCCGCGATGTTGTGGGTCGGCTGGTTCGGTTTCAACGCCGGTTCCGCTGCTGCGGCCAACGGCACGGCCGGTATGGCCATGCTGGTGACCCAAATCGCTACCGCTGCCGCCGCCCTGGGCTGGATGTTCGCCGAATGGCTGACTCACGGTAAGCCAAGCGCCTTGGGTATCGCTTCGGGCGTGGTGGCCGGTTTGGTTGCAATCACTCCGGCAGCCGGCACAGTCGGTCCAATGGGCTCGCTGGTGATCGGTCTGGCCGCTGGTGTGGTCTGCTTCTTCTGTGCCACTAGCCTCAAGCGCAAGCTGGGCTACGACGACTCCCTGGACGCCTTCGGCGTGCAC
>JAPLSD010000655.1 GCA_026398835.1 Pseudomonas sp. | reverse complement strand
GCGTGAGTCAGGTCACTTTATCTATCCGGTATTTGCGCGATGAGCAGATGCTATTGCATCAAGGCGGTTTGTATTGGCTGTCAATCGACCAGGTGGGCGATGCCGAGGTCTTGGGGCGTCAGTTTCTTGGGGCATTGGAAAAGGTTCGCTCCGCCACTTTAGTGTGCTGCGCTCAGGATCCCAGGCAGATTGTGGCCAAGCTCGACAAGCGCCTGGGCCCTTTCGAGTTGAGGCTGTTCGAAGTGACTGAGGCCGATATCCGGCTCGCGCTTAAATCCTTGCCCCTGGAATTGAATCGAGCGGCTGTCGCCAGAGGCAGCCCGATTGTTCTGATACTGCCGGTGGTCAGTTGGCAGGGATTCGGGATCCTGCATCTGCAGCGCTGGTGCGAAAACATGGCGATCTGGCTGCGTCAGCGGGCCTGCACGTTGCTGGTGCTGTGCCATGGCCAGGCACCGACGCTGCACGCCGATTTGATTCGACTCAACGAGCGCCTGTCCGGGCTGGCACAGCTCTATCGCCGTGACGGCGGTATCCGCTATCAGTTGAATTATTGGCACAGTTATCTGGGTGTCTGCAGTGCGCAGGAGTTCGAGTTGGACGCGCAGCCCGACGGATTCGGCCTGACCCAAATCGAGCGCTCCAACCCGCAACCCACTCGCACCGAGGACCAGCGACTCTATCTGACGCTGCGCTCGGTGCTGGAAGGGGCCCCACCTTTGTCCCAACAATGGCACCTGTTCGAAAACTACGACGATTTGTTTTTCGAAGCGAGTCGGGTGCGAGCGGCCACTGTGATTGTGGGCGTCACGAGTAACCTGCAAGTGGAAGCGCTCGCACAGCAACTGTATGACCTGCGCGAGCGCTGTGGAACTTCGCTGAAGATCATCGTGAGGGAACTGGTCTCTTGCCTGCGCTATCGCGATGAGCGTTTGTTGGTGTCCTGTGGGGCGAATATCACCGTACCTCATGGCACCTCACTGGCCTATTTTTTCAGCTTGGTCGACAGCGTTCAGGGGCAGATCTGGCGGCATAGTCGAACCATTGATTTCAAGGCGTTGCTGGAACGCCTGAGGCCGCCGGTCGAACGTGGCGTGCTGTCACCGCATAGCTTTATCGCGACACTGGATCAGGTCTATGACGGTGCTGCCGGAGAGGTCAGCCACCAATTGCTGAAGCTTCAGCCGCGCAATGATCTGAGCATCGAACAGTACATTGATCAAATCAACTTACGCCGCTTCGGCGACATTGCCTGTGTGCTCGATGGTGCCTTCTTCCTGTTTCTGTTCGCTTGCCGCGCCGACGGTGTGGCGCCTGCGCTGGGGAAGATCTGCCGACTGCCCTGGCATGATCTGTTCAGTGAATGTCAGTTTTTTTCTGGCGTTGACGGTTTGCCGCGTCAGGCGTTCCTTGATGCGCAGAATACCCCGGAGAGTGTCTATCTGGCAGCGACCACAACCGATGCAGGATCGGTGTCGAACAGCCAGCAGCATGCCTATGCGCCGCAGCGCACGACTCTGCCTGTCACGGAGTATTGCCCATGAGCGTCTCCGAATTACTTCAGATCGTCGCAGTCAGCAGTGCACTGACACTGGCATTGTTTCTTTTGCTGTACAGCTTCTGGCGCCAGATCAAAGCTGCTGTGCGAGGTTGCTTGCGGCCTCGCTATTTGAAGTCTCAAGGCGTGCGTCGGCGCTTATCGGTCACCCCTGTAAAGAGTGAATCCGATGAGTCAGCTTAAAGTCATCCCCCCTCAGCCCGTACGGACCAACAGTGGCCTGGGGCTGTGGAACGCGTATTTCCTGATCAAATTCGTCATGCTCTGGCTGGGTTACCTGAACCTGCAAATATTGCCCAACCTGGTGTTCGCCGCGGTCTTGTTGGTGCCATTGGGCAATCGCAAACTTGTGATCCTGCGGACCCTGATTGCCCTGCCGGTGGGGGTGATGCTGTTCTATCAAGATACCTGGTTACCGCCTATTAGTAATTTGCTGGACCACCCAGGACTGATGACCTTTGGCAGCGACTATCTGCTGGAACTGGCAGGACGCTTTATCGATTGGACCCTCTGCGGTTGGTTGTTGTTGGTGCTGGTGCTATATCGCCTGGTCTACCAATGGCTGCGCGTGACCACGCTGACGTTGATCGGTTTGGCCTGGCTGGGCGCTGCCAATTTGCTCTCCTTGCAGGCACCCCCCGAGCCTGCTGTCGCCTTGGCTACCGCGCCCGGGGCCAGCGCCAAGACGGTGAGCCTCGCCGAGCCCGACAACGCGACCCTCAACGCTTATCTGCAGAGTTTTTACAGCGCCGAAACGGAACGCCGGGTCGAGTTCAAGTCGCCGATTGCAGGCTCGCCACCTTTCGACCTGCTGTTGATCAACGTTTGCTCGTTGGCCTGGGACGACATCGACGCTGTGGGGATGCGCGACAACCCGTTGTTTCAGCAAATGGATGTGGTGTTCGATAACTTCAACTCAGTCAGCTCTTACAGTGGTCCGGCGGCCATCCGTTTGTTGCGTGCCAGCTGCGGTCAATCGCCCCACAGCAAGTTGTATGACACACCACCCGATCAGTGTCTGCTCTTCGATGACCTGGGCAAGCTGGGCTTTGCCAGTGAAGTGATGCTTAACCACTCTGGCCAGTTCGAAGGTTTCCTCGACAGGGTTCGCAGCCAGGGCTCGTTGCCGGCACCCGCCGTCAGCATCAGTACGCTGAAACACCAGTTGATCAGTTTCGATGGCTCGCCCGTCTGGCGTGACAACGAAGTGTTGGACACGTGGTGGAGGCACCGTGAGGGAGAGAGCGACTCGCGTGTGGCTCTGTTCTACAACACGATCACCCTGCATGACGGTAACCGCATGCTCACCGCCGACGGTGGCTCCAGGAGTGCCGACTACAAGGTCCGCGCACAGACTCTGTTCAATGACCTCAATGGTTTCATCACCGAACTGGAGCACAGTGGCCGCCGCGTGGTCGTGGTGATCGTGCCGGAGCATGGTGCGGCCCTGCAGGGTGACCGCATGCAGATTGCCGGTATGCGTGAAATTCCAAGCCAATCAATCACCCATGTGCCTGTCGGGATCAAGCTGGTGGGGATGGGTGTCAATCCGCGAACCAGTCCCTTGCATATCACCGAACCGAGCAGCTTTCTGGCGTTGTCGGAAATCGTCAGCCGTCTGTATGTCGCGCAGGCTGAGCCCCAGGGGCCGGACTGGGCCACCTTGTTGACTGGACTGCCGCAAACTCTCGTGGTTTCGGAGAACGCCGGGACCGTAGTGGTCAACTACGCCGGCAGACCTTATATACGAATCAAGGAGAAAGGCGGATGGCTGCCTTACCCCCAGCGGCTCAAGTAAGTTCAAAGGTGCTGTTGCGAAACGAGCGTGCCGCAGATATCGCTCAGCTCAAGGTCAGCCTGCAATTGCCGGATCTTGAGTACGTCGATGTTTGCGCTCAGCTTGAGCTGCAATCTGCGTTGCAGCGTTGGCCGTTGCTGGCTGAACTCAGCGAAGTGCAGCAACATGAAGCGCCGCAACATGAAGAGGCGGTGCTACTGCTCGAACTGCAGGTGGCGAAGTGACTTCCCTTAGCGCGCGCGGTGTTCGCGGCGGTGTCGGCAACAGTTCGTTGCTGGCGGCCCTCGGCCATGCCCTGCACCACCTCGGCGAGCGCGTGCTGCTGGTGGACATGTGCCCTGAAAACCTCTTGGGC
>JAPLSD010000730.1 GCA_026398835.1 Pseudomonas sp. | reverse complement strand
GCGACGATTCACCAGGTCAACGAACGCGTTCTTGCCAGCGACCTCGATGTCCTGACCGAAATCTACTACCAGACCCTGATCAAGTTGCTCGCCTGATGCTCACCTGTCCTATCTGCGCCGCGCCTCTGAGCGCGGTCGACAATGGAGTGGCCTGCCCTGTGGGGCACCGCTTCGACCGTGCGCGCCAGGGCTACCTGAACCTGCTTCCGGTGCAGCACAAGAACAGCCGTGATCCAGGCGACAACCAGGCCATGGTCGAAGCTCGTCGCGACTTTTTGAACGCCGGACATTACGCACCAGTGGCCAAGCGCCTTGCCGAACTGGCCGCCGAACGTGCGCCGCAGCGCTGGCTGGATATCGGCTGTGGCGAGGGTTATTACACCGCGCAAATCGCCGAAGCCCTGCCGAACGCCGATGGCTATGCATTGGACATCTCCCGCGAAGCAGTGAAACGCGCCTGTCGGCGCAATCCGCAGCTGACCTGGTTGATCGCCAGCATGGCTCGCGTGCCCTTGGCCGATGCCAGCTGCCAGTTCCTCGCCAGCGTTTTCAGCCCGCTGGACTGGCAGGAAGCCAAACGCCTGCTCAGCCCTGGGGGCGGTTTGATGCGCGTCGGACCGACCAGCGGTCATTTGATGGAATTGCGCGAGCGACTGTATGACGAAGTCCGCGATTACGCTGACGACAAGCATCTGGCCCTGGTGCCAGAAGGCATGCAGCTGCAACACAGCGAAACCCTGGACTTCAAGCTCAGCCTGGTCGCAGCCCAGGACCGCGCCAACCTGTTGGCCATGACGCCCCACGGCTGGCGCGCCAGTGCCGAACGCCGGGCCAACGTCATCGAACAGCCCGAGCCGTTCGAGGTCAGCGTGTCGATGCGCTACGATTACTTCGTGCTTCAATAACCCATTAATTCATGGCCTTGAGCAACAGCTTGAGGCCGACTAAATCCGCGAATGGATTTTTCAGACACGCAGTGAGGACATCCATGCGCCAACCCGATATCGAGATTTACCTGAAAGACGCCGACGTCGACTACAAGGCCATCGCAGTCTGGCTCGGCACGGCTCTGGGCCCTTGCACCGACTGGGTGCAGAAAGGCCAGACCTACAAGTGCAAGGCTGGCAATGTGCCGGTGACCTGGTTACCCAAGGCTGTGGGCAAGTGGAACAGCCTGCACCTGGACAGCGACCAGACCCCATGGGACGACGACATCGCCTGCGCTCGCGCCGCCTTCGCCGCGTTGAACGTAGAAGTGCGTTGCGCGCCGGGCACCTGGGTTGAGGATGAAGGTGAGGAAACGGCTGATCGCTGGATTCGCATCAGCGTTGATGGCGAAGAAGAGATCACTTGGCATACCGCGTAATTCACTGCCAGTAAAAAAATCCGGAATCCGCTAAGGATTCCGGATTTTTTATGGCTGACTTTCAGGCTCCGACTTTGACCTCAACGAGGTTCAGAAAGCATCACTCCTCCAGCTGCGGAGTCTCTTGGCCCATGCAGCGCACAGCCTGCTTCTTGCTGTTGACCAGCACGCCGGTCAAACCCTTCTGCTCGGTGTCGAACAGCACCAGCACGCCATCGATGCACTGGGCGACTTGCGGGGCTGGTTCCAGAGAGACTTTGTAGTCTTCGCCCGGTACGGTCTTGAGCATGGTGAAGTCGCTCAACAGCAGCGCATCTTCAGGTTTGGCGAAGTGCAGGTAGCCGTAGAACCACAGGGCCCCGACGGTGCCGAGGATGCTGCAAATACCGGTGATGATCAGGGGGATGGCGTTACGTTCTTCACTCATTGCGGACTCTCTGGAGGTTCAACTTCTGAATTCGGGGGTACGGGGTAATTCGGGATTTCGCCCAGTCGGCACAGGCCGTTGAAATGCTGCGGATCATCAAGATAGCGCAGCATGACTTTTCGCCAGATCGGGTAGGCAAATGTCTGCACATGACCACCACGGGTCAGTTGCAACACCCTGGGCGGCGGCGCAGCTTGATACAGACGGATACCATTGGAAAGTGGCACCATCGGATCGTCGATGCTGTGGTAGATCAATTTCGGCACGCCATTGAGTTGCGGCATGGCGTTGATTGCGCTGTCAGCGTCCGGCACCAGCCAGGACAACGGCACCTGGAACAGCCAGGTCACCCAGGAGGTGCTCAAGGCAAAGCGTCCGACATCACGGTAGCTGGCCGGCACACTGTCAAGAACGATCGCCTTGAGCTGGCGTTGGCGCTCGGGATGTTCAACCAGGTAATGCACCGCCAGCGCACCGCCAAGGCTTTGGCCAAGGACCACCAGCGGTTTGCCTTGAACCTCAGGGGCCTTGTCCAGCCATTGAAATGCTGCGTCGATGTCCTGATAAATCTCCGGCAGCCCTGGCTCACCCTCTGACAGGCCATAGCCGCGATAGTCCATCAGCAGCACCTGATAGCCCTGCTCCGGCAACCACCAACTGCCACCCAAGTGCCCTGCCAGATTGCCGCCATTGCCGTGCAGATGCAGCACAGTGCCTTTGACGGCCACTCCAGCCTTGGCCGGTAGCCACCAACCGCGCAGCTTGAAGCCGTCGGCGGTGGTCAGGGTGACGTCGCGGTATTGCAGGTGGGCTTTTTCCGGGGTAAACGGCAGGCCGGGTTCGGGGTAGAACAGCAAGGAGCTGCAACCGCTCAAGGCCAGTAACAGGCAAAAAATACCGAGGATTCTCATCCGTTTGAAACCTCGCAATTAAAGAGTGAAACGCAGTACCTGTAGGAGCCGGGCTTGCCCGCGAAGAACGATAACGCGGCCTGTCCGATAAACTTGGGTATCCGCATCGCGGGCAAGCCTCGCTCCTACAAGGGCAGTGCGATTCTGTTCTGCTACAGGATATTCGAGTAATCCGCCTCGATCCGGTCCAGGCTCAAGTGATTGAGGAAGTTGGAGAAGCACATCCAGGCCGACAGTGCGTTCATGTCGCGGAACTGATCCGGCAAATACTTGGGCGGTACGATCAGGCCTTCATCCACCAACTGACGCAACGTACGCATGTCTTCCAACGTCGTCTTGCCACAAAACAGCAAGGGTATCTGCTCAAGCTTGCCCTTACGCACGGCCAACTGAATGTAGTTGTAAACCATGATAAAGCCCTTGAGGTAGGACAAGTCTTTGGTAAACGGCAGACCGTTAGGCACCGAGCCACGGAACACCCGGCTGGCGTTGCTATAGCATTGCTCCATCTCGAAGCCTTGCTCGCGGAAGAATTCGAAGATCTGCAAGAAGTCCGCGCCCTCTTCCACCATATGAATGGCGCGGGTGCGGTTGGTCAGTTTGCGCAGACGACTTGGATAGGACGCAAAGGTGATGATTTCCATCAGGATCGCCAGGCCTTCCTGGGTCACGGTCGAAGACGGCGGGCCCTTGGACAGGAAGGTGCATATCGGCTGGTTCAGACCGTTGAGGGTGGTACCCACATGCACCAGCCCTTCATGGACTTCCAGGGCGCGAACGTCACGGTCGTTGAACATCGCATCGGCGCGGATCTTGATGTAGTCGGCACCGGCCGCCGCATCAGCGACGATCCCGTCGGACTCAAACACCCGAATGGTTTCCTCGGCCTCGCCGAAGACCTTGTTCAGACGGGTTTGCAGCAGGTGGACGGCGTCCTTGGCGGTCAAGGTCTTGGGTTCGTCCTTGAGGTCGCCACGGCCGTCGATGTTGTTCAGGTAATCGGAGAGCATCAGGCCCAGATCAGCCAGGGTCGGGTCGCCGGCATGGAAAGCATCGGAGGCCGCGCCGTAAAGCTCCTGGGAGATCAGACCGAAATCTTCGGTGCCACGCGCTTCGAGCATGCGCACCACCATTCGATATTCCTTGCACATACGCCGCATGATCTGCCCGACCGGGTTGAACTGGCCCAGTTGACGGGTGATGTCACGCTCAATGTTCTGGAATTCCAGCTTCACCGCACTGGAGTCGAACGCGAGCGGGCGGTTGAGGTAGTAGTCGCGGTCGACGGCGGGCATTTCCTTGCCGTTGGCCTTGAGGAAACCTTTGCGGATGTTGTCGTCCCACTTGACCGCGTCCAGTACGCGGATCGGCGTTTGCGCCAGCACTATGCGATCGGACAAGATGCGTATCGTCTGCTGGTAATCGTCCACCCGTAACTCCTATTGATAACGTTTTTTACAGCGTTTACTTGGCCGAACGCTGGAAGCGCGCCGCTTCGACGAACACGTCAGAATTGGCAGGATCGTCCAGCCAGGCAAACACCTGCTCCAGCGGATTACTGATCAGCACACCCTCGCCCTCTTTGGTGTCAAAAGGTTCGCCACTCAGAGCCTCTTGGCCCTGCGCCTGGTGGATCTGCTCGAGGTCGAGGTTATAGACCACCAATTCATGCTTATCGGTCAATTCGAAACCAGCAATAGTGAAATGACCACCGAACTTATCCGGCACCGGCGCTGACAGGTACCAGCGGCTACCGTGGCGCGAGACAGTAAAGTCGTAGGCTTCGCGCTCTTTAGGCCTGCTTTTAGGATAGCTGACGGCCCTGTAGCGATTGGCGGCGACGCGGGTCAGCTCAAGATTGAGCGCCTCGCCCCAGGCGTTCTTGCTGGTCCATTTGCCGAGCAGCGCGGCAGGCGCAGCCTGATCAGCCGGCAGCGGCTCCTTGAAACTCACCAGGCAGCCACTGAGCAGCAGAAACGACAAGGCAATTGCGAGCACACGCCAGGACTTCATTCAACACTCCCTTGAACAACGCAAATCGGCTTTCGTAGGAGACCGCGATTGTCAGACGGAGGCCAACACCAAATGCATGTAACGCTTGAGAATACCGAGCATTTCTTCTTCGGCCTCAGGCTCCGAGTCATTGAGCAGGCCTTGATACTCCATCCGTCTGATAATAGCCGTCAACACTTTGGCATCTTGTTGTGGCTCACGGGAACCCAATACCTGGAAAAACTGACAAGTACCTTGTAGGAGAATTTGCTGGTGCGAACGCACCAGCAGCGCCAGACGCGGGTTGAGCAGCGCTTCCTGGCGGAACGCCTGCTCGGCCATCAGGTGTTCACGACGGTTGTGCAATTGGCGCTGAACATAGTCGGCGGTCAACCGGGCAATATCGTCAGCCAGTTGCGAACGGGACTCCCGGCTACCATCACCATAGGCAACCATCTCGCGCAGCAAGCCTTCGTTGTTCGCCCAGAATTTGGCCATGAAGGCCGCGCTGCGTTCCACGTATTGAGCGAAGGTATCGGTGAGCAAGTCATCGATATCCTTGAAATAGTAAGTGGTCGCCGACAGCGGCACGCCAGCCTCGGCGGCCACTGCACGGTGACGCACCGCCCGCACACCATCGCGCACGACGATGCGCATGGCGGCATCGAGAATGACCTGTCGGCGCTGCTCGCTGCCCTGTCGGCTGGCCTTGCGGCCCTGGTACTGAACGCTTTCAGAGACCGCAGTGGCGATTCCAGCAGCACCTTCTAGAGCAATTGCACGGTTCACGACAGGTATTCCTCTCAAAATCACTATGAATTAGAAGCGGTACGTCAGTTCCACACAGACAATAAAAAGCCGCCTGATGAAGGCGGCTTTTTATTCATAACACTTACGCTTGCGGCCGCATGTGCGGGAACAAGATCACGTCACGGATCGATGGAGCGTCGGTGAGCAGCATCACCAGACGGTCGATACCGATACCTTCACCTGCCGTCGGCGGCATGCCGTATTCCAGGGCGCGGACAAAGTCAGCATCGTAATGCATGGCTTCATCGTCACCGGAATCCTTGTCACGCACCTGAGCCTGGAAGCGCTCGGCCTGGTCTTCCGCGTCGTTCAACTCGGAGTAGGCGTTGGCGATTTCACGGCCGCCAATGAACAGCTCGAAGCGGTCAGTGACATTCGGGTTGGTGTTGTTGCGACGTGCCAGCGGAGACACTTCAAACGGGTATTCGGTGATGAAGGTCGGCTGCTCCAGTTTGTGCTCGACCAGCTCTTCGAAAATCATGGTTTGCAGCTTGCCCAGACCTTCGAAGCCTTTAACGTCGGCACCGGCTTTCTTGGCGATAGCGCGGGCCTTGTCGATGTCTTGCAGGTCGGCTTCGGTGATCTCAGGGTTGTACTTGAGGATCGAAGCGAACACCGAGATGCGCTGGAACGGCTGACCGAAGTGGAACACCTTGCCCTGATACGGCACATCGGTGGAACCCAGAACCAGCTGCGCGAGTTCGCGGAACAGTTCCTCGGTCAGGTCCATGTTGTCTTCGTAGTCAGCGTAGGCCTGGTAGAACTCGAGCATGGTGAACTCGGGGTTGTGCCGGGTCGAAACGCCTTCGTTACGGAAGTTGCGGTTGATCTCGAACACGCGCTCGAAACCACCGACCACCAGACGCTTGAGGTACAGCTCCGGCGCGATGCGCAGGAACATGTCCAGGTCCAGAGCGTTGTGGTGAGTCTCGAACGGCTTGGCCGCGGCGCCGCCAGGGATGGTTTGCAGCATCGGCGTTTCGACTTCGAGGAAGTCGCGCTTCATCAGGAAGCTGCGGATGTGCGCGATCACTTGCGAACGAATGCGGAAGGTCTGACGAACTTCTTCGTTGACGATCAGGTCGACGTAGCGCTGGCGATAGCGGGTTTCGGTATCGGTCAGGCCGTGGTGCTTGTCTGGCAGCGGGCGCAGGGACTTGGTCAGCAGACGCACGTTGGTCATTTCAACGTACAGGTCGCCTTTGCCGGAGCGGGCCAGGGTGCCTTCGGCGGCGATGATGTCGCCCAGGTCCCAGGTTTTCACGGCGGCCAGGGTTTCTTCTGACAGGGTTTTACGGTTGACGTAAACCTGGATGCGCCCGGACATGTCCTGGATCACCATGAAGGAACCACGGTTGAGCATGAGACGACCGGCAACCTTGACCGGGATCGCCGCCTCTGCCAGCTCTTCCTTGGTCTTGTCCACGTACTGCTTCTGCAAGTCTTCGCAGTAGCTGTCGCGGCGGAAGTCGTTGGGGAAGGCCTGACCCTTGGCGCGCTCGGCAGCAAGCTTTTCCTTGCGCAGGGCGATCAGGGTGTTTTCTTCCTGTTGCAGGGCTTGCGGGTCGAGTTGTAGGTCGCTCATGTCTTTAAATTTTCCATCACAGGTTCGTTGCCCTCGCTCGCGCAAGGGACTTGATTCGGGAACAGCGCTATCAAAGCTTGGGATTACAAACCCTGCTTGAGGCTGGCCACCAGGTACTCATCAATATCGCCGTCAAGCACGTTGGTGCAGTCGCTGCGCTCGATGCTGGTACGCAGATCCTTGATCCGCGACTGGTCGAGTACATACGAACGGATCTGATGACCCCAGCCGATATCCGACTTGGTGTCTTCCAGCGCTTGAGAGGCGGCGTTGCGTTTCTGCACTTCCTGCTCATACAAGCGCGCCCGCAACATTTTCATCGCGGTGTCTTTGTTCGCGTGCTGGGAGCGTTCGTTCTGGCAGCAAACCACGGTGTTGGTCGGTACGTGGGTGATACGTACGGCCGAGTCAGTGGTGTTTACGTGCTGACCACCGGCACCGGAGGAGCGATAGGTATCGATCCGCAAGTCCGACGGGTTGATGTCGATTTCGATGTTGTCATCGATTTCCGGCGAGACAAAAACTGCCGAGAACGAGGTGTGGCGGCGGTTGCCGGAGTCGTACGGGCTCTTGCGCACCAGACGGTGCACGCCGATCTCGGTACGCAGCCAGCCAAAGGCGTATTCACCCTTGATGTGGACGGTCGCGCCTTTGATCCCGGCGACTTCACCAGCAGACAGTTCCATGATGGTTGCGTCGAAACCGCGTTTATCCGCCCAGCGCAGGTACATGCGCAGCAGGATATTGGCCCAGTCCTGGGCTTCGGTGCCGCCGGAACCGGACTGGATGTCCAGGTAAGCGTTGTTGGGGTCCATCTCGCCGCTGAACATCCGGCGGAATTCAAGCTTCTCGAGGGACTCACGCAGACGCTCGACTTCGGCGGCGACGTCGTCTACAGCGGCCTGGTCTTCTTCCTCGGCAGACATCAGCAGCAGGTCTTTGGCATCGGCCAGACCGCTGGACATTTCATCGAGGGTATCGACGATCTGGGCCAGCAAGGAACGCTCGCGGCCTAGATTCTGGGCGTATTCAGGGTTGTTCCAGACACTCGGATCTTCAAGCTCGCGATTGACTTCGGTCAGACGCTCATGCTTTTGATCGTAGTCAAAGATACCCCCGAATAGTTTCGGAGCGCTCGGACAGGTCCTTGATACTGTTAAGGATCGGGTTGATTTCCATGGCGGGCAGCACTCGTTGGCGATCTTTTGAAAGCCGGTGAGTATACCGTAATCAGGCTGTCACGGCAGCCCGCTTGGCCGATGGAGCCCTATTTCATTCAATCCCCACCTGATTGCGCCCATTGTTTTTCGCCAGGTACAAACCTTTGTCAGCTGCCGAGATCAGTTGCCGGCAATTACTGCCGGACTGTGGAGTCATGGTCGACAGGCCGATGCTGATGGTCAGGCTTGC
>JAPLSD010000404.1 GCA_026398835.1 Pseudomonas sp. | reverse complement strand
GCGATAGACCAGCGCCGTCACCCCCAACCCGCCAAGAAAGGCGCACAACGAAAGCAGGTAAGGGCCAATCACTTCGGGCAGTCCGCCAAATACCGAACCACCTACAATCGCGATCGCCGCGCCCAACGCCGCACCACTGGACACGCCGACCAGCCCCGGGTCGGCCAGCGGATTACGAAACAAACCCTGCATCGCTACACCGGACAAGGCCTGTACCCCGCCCACCGCTAGCCCCAGCAATGTGCGCGGCAGACGAATCTGACCGAGAATCAACTCAGCCTGCTCCAACCCTTCTGCCGGTATCGGCAGCCCGATCAAGCGCAATGCTGCGCGCAAGGTATCCAGTAGAGGCAAGCTGACCGGCCCCAACGCCAATGACAACCAAATCGCCAGCAGACACAGCAGGCTCAAGCCGATGAATAACGCTCGCGGTTTAACCAGAGTAGTCATGGCGCCGTTTTAGCCTTGGCCGTTTCGCCGGGATAGAACCTGGCCGACAACGCTCCACCGGCAATGACCCAACGTTGTGGCAATTGGGCCGCTACCGCGCCATGGTTGAGCAAAAGTTCGACACAGAACGCAATAGCGCTGGTACTCAGGCGCATAAGAGGTTTTCCTTTGAGGCTGTTTCCCTGGATCACGCGTCAATGTGACATACCAAGGATCCCTGGCATCGTAATCACCATGACAGCCTGAGGTTGGACCTTTGGCACTAGAGGATAGACATGAAGTTTCTTTGCACCCACGCCGAACTGGCCGATGCCAGCAGCCGCGGTTTTGATATCGACGGCCAGAAGCTGTTCGCCGTGCGCCGCGAAGGCGAGGTCTACGTCTATGTAAACCGCTGTCCGCATCGGGGCGTTGCGCTGGAATGGCAGCCCGACCAGTTTCTCGACCAGAGCGCCAGCCTGATCCAGTGCGCCACCCACGGTGCACTCTTCCTGATCGAAAGTGGCGAATGCGTCGCCGGCCCCTGTGCAGGGCAATCCTTGACCGCCATTCCCTGCAAAGAAGACGGTCAAGGGATCTGGGTACAGCTTTAGTGGTCTGTGTGGCTAGCCCAGAATGACCTCCAGACGTCGGTCGATGCAGACCTCTTCTGCAGTCAGCCGTACGCCGTAAGCCAACACCTCGACCCCGCATGCAACCGCCTCACGCAGCGCCGCGGCATAACCCGGGTCGATTTCCTCGGCCGGACGCACCGCCTCGATGCCCGTCAGATTGACGCAATACAGCTGTACCGCGCGAATACCGTCCCGCGCCAGACAGGCCAACTCCCGCAGATGTTTGGCGCCGCGCTGCGTCACGGCGTCAGGAAACGCCGCTATCGCCAAACCCTCAAAGCCCAGCGTAACGCTTTTGACTTCGACAAACGCCGGGCCGCTCGGGTAATCCAGTCGAAAATCGATTCGACTGTTTTCCTGGCCGTAAGCCACTTCGCGCTTGAGCGTGGTGAAGCCATTGAGCTCAGTGATCAAACCGGCACGCAGCGCTTCCTCGATCAGGCCATTGGCTCGCGCCGTGTTGACGCAGGCCAAGCGACCCTGCGGGGTCTCGCTGATTTCCCACGTGCCGGGCAATTTGCGTTTGGGGTCATTGGATCGACTGAACCAGACCTGCCCGCCTTCCACCATGCAGTTAAACATCGAGCCGGTATTGGGGCAGTGAATGGTCAACAACTCACCGTTAACGGTTTCGATATCCGCCAAAAAGCGCTTATAGCGACGGAGTAATCGACCCTCTTCGAGTGGAGGATGAAAACGCATCAGCCTTGCCAGCTCCGCAAACCGCGCGCAATCCGCCCGACGGCTTCCTGCAAACGATCCAGGTTCTGGGTGTAGGCAAAACGCACGTGATGACCGGCCTGATAACGGCCGAAGTCCAGCCCTGGTGTAATCGCCACGTGCTCGGTCTCAAGGAAATGCCGGCAGAAAGCAAAGGCATCGCCACCAAACGCGCTGATATCCGCGTACAGGTAAAACGCACCTTCAGGCTCCACAGCGATGCCGAAACCCAGCTCCCGCAAGGCTGGCAACAGGAAGTCCCGACGACGGCCAAACTCGGCACGCCGCTCTTCAAGAATGCTCAACGTATCGGGCTCAAAGCAGGCCAATGCGGCGTGCTGGGCCATGCTCGGTGCGCTGATATAGAGATTCTGCGCGAGCTTTTCCAGTTCACCAACGGCGGCGGGTGGCGCCACTAACCATCCCAGGCGCCAGCCGGTCATGCCGAAATATTTTGAGAAACTGTTCAGGACAAACGCGTCGTTATCGACTTCCAGCACGCTGGCTGCGTCAGTGCCGTAGGTCAGGCCGTGATAAATCTCGTCCACCACCAAATGACCGTTGCGCGCCTTGATCGCGGCAGACAACCCGGCCAGTTCATCACGGCTCAAAATCGTCCCGGTCGGATTCGCCGGCGAAGCCACCAGCGCACCGACGCTGTCCTGATCCCAATGACGCTCGACCAGCTCAGGGGTAAGCTGATAACGCACATCCGGACCTACAGGAACGAGCTGCGCCGCACCTTCCACCAGACGTAGAAAATGCCGGTTACACGGGTAACCCGGGTCCGCCAGCAGCCAGTGTTTGCCCGGGTCGACCAGCAAACTGCTGGCCAGCAGCAGCGCGCCCGAGCCGCCGGGGGTTATCAGAATCCGCTCGGGGTCGATGTCCAGACCGTAACGCTGTTGGTAAAAACCGGAGATAGCGGTCCGCAACTCCGGGATTCCGCGGGCAGCGGTGTAACGGGTTTTCCCTGCTGTCAGCGCGGCCTGACCGGCTTTGATGATCGGCTCAGCCGTGGTGAAGTCCGGCTCGCCGATTTCCAGATGGATCACGTCGTGGCCAGCCGCTTGCAGCTCGTTGGCGCGCGCCAGCAATGCCATGACGTGGAAAGGTTCGATAGCGCGGCTGCGCGCACTGTAGGGCTGAGCCATTAGCCTTCCTTCAATAGGGAGCAAAACCCGATTCTACCCAACGACGGGAACGATGGAGAACCGAAAGCGGTCTGAACCGTAAGATTTCTGGAACAACTCAAGCGCTTGGCCCAAGTTTGACTAAAATCAATAATTGATCAGGCCTCCAGACGCACCAGCCAAGGCTTTGCAACCTTTTGCAAGCACCCCGGACCGCAGGCTCGACAACCGGGAGTAGCGCGGCCCGATTTGATCTGGTAAGTTCGCCCGCTTGCAGCCGCAGGGCCGGCAGGTGTCGGTATGGAACATTCCTGCGCAATGGATTACAAGAGTAGAGGCGGTCCATTCATGCCCACCCAAGCAAAGCAAAAGCAGAGCCAGTCGATCAGCGGCTTCGAACCCTACGTTCAAACGAAGGGCGAGGAGTACATGGGCGAGCCCATGCGCAAGCACTTCACCAAGATCCTGAACAAGTGGAAACAGGACTTGATGCAGGAAGTCGACCGCACTGTTGATCATATGAAAGACGAAGCGGCCAACTTCCCTGACCCGGCCGACCGTGCCAGTCAGGAAGAAGAATTCAGCCTTGAACTGCGTGCTCGCGATCGCGAGCGCAAGCTGATCAAGAAAATCGACAAGACCCTGCAGTTGATCGAAGACGAAGAGTACGGCTGGTGCGAATCTTGCGGCGTCGAGATCGGCGTCAAGCGACTGGAAGCGCGCCCTACCGCCGACATGTGTGTCGATTGCAAAACGCTGGCGGAAATCAAGGAAAAGCAAGTCGGTAAGTAACTGCCGATTTGAACGAAGAACGGAGCGTGCGAACGCTCCGTTTTTGTTTCTGGGGATTTTGAATAACATCAGCCTGTAGGAGCAGAGCTTGCTCGCGATAGCGATTTCGAGGACGCCATCGCCGGCAAGCCGTGCTCCTACAGGGCCAGACAAAGTAACATCTAGCCATGACTGCCATTAAATCCCCCGCGTATATCGGGCGCTTCGCCCCTACTCCCAGTGGTTATCTGCACTTCGGCTCGCTGGTCGCTGCCCTGGCCTCGTACCTCGACGCCCGCTCGGCAGGCGGACGCTGGCTGGTGCGCATGGAAGACCTCGACCCGCCACGAGAAGAACCCGGCGCCCAGATCGCGATCCTTGCGGCCCTGGAGCACTACGGTTTCGAATGGGATGGTG
>JAPLSD010000595.1 GCA_026398835.1 Pseudomonas sp. | reverse complement strand
GCGCCCGTCAGCCAGCTCCAGCCCGGCCCGTCCTGAAACCTGCGGGAATAGTCGAGCAACCGCTGCGGACTATCGTGCTGCGGATCGATGCTGATAGACACTAGTTGCACCTCACCTCCGGCCCGCCTGCCCAGTTGTTTTTGCACCTTGCCCATGGTCGAGGACACCAGCGGGCAGACCGTGGTGCAGTGGGTGTAAATGAATCCCATGACCACGATGCGGTCGCTCACCAGGTCCCGTTGCAGGCTCACCGACCGACCGTGTTGATCGATCAGCGGCACGTCGACGATTTTCACCTCTACCCCTTGGGGTGAGACAACCGGCGTACCGTGGCTGTCGTCCTCGGCCGAATGGGCCTGGGCCAGGCTGGTCGAGAGAGCCAGTGTCAGCGTGCAGAAGGTGAGCAAGAGCCGTGACGTCACTCGGTTCATGATGACGCTCCTCAATGGGTAGACCGGCGGGTTGTCGCGGGCAACACCAGCAGGCTGGCGTAAGTGTTGGTGCCAAAGTCCGCACCCAACGAAGCCGATGGCACATGCGGGTACCACGCACCGGCCTTGTCCAGTTGCAGCGGGTCTTCGTAGATGCTGTCGCCCACCTCATGGTCCGTGACCTCGATTGCCCTTGAAGACGGAGCCAGGCACTGCTGCAGCGCTGGGCTGGGCTCGATCTGTGCCGTGAAGCAGTGAATGATCTGCAGCTGGTTGATCAGAAAAGCCACGTCGAAGCGCCCTGCTGCCGGCAAGCGCACCCGCGTGCTGTAAACCCCAGGTTCGACTTCGTGCAGGCTGCGGTCGATCACCATCGCCGCCTGGGCGGTATGACCGCGGTTGGGGTAACCGGACATCGGCGCATTCATGCCTTCGGCGTAGAAATAGGTGGTGTTGTCCACCGGGTTGACGACGAAGACCGAGTTGTCCTCGCGACCCGGCGCCAGGCTCTGGGCCAGCGGCAGGTCACCCGCCTGATACGGTGCCGCCGCCCCCGCCTCGAAGTCTTGGCTGATAGGCTCGCGGTCCAGCCCCAACGAGCCCAGATTGACCATCGTGACCTTGGGTGAAGACAGCCCGCGGATATAAGCGTGTGCGGTGGTGAACGTCACCTGATAGGGTTCGGCAGCCACCTCCAGGCTATGGATCAATGTGTCGCTGGCCGCATCGATGACCAGTGCGCGGTCTTCCAGCGTGTTGAGCACAAAACCAAAACGACCGTCGCGGGTGAAGCGCATCGGGCCAAGCCCCTGACTGCCCTTGATGACCTTGCGCAGCGCCAGACTGCGGGCATCGATCACGGTAATGCTGCCATCCTCGCCGTCGGCCACGTAGACCGCTTCGGACAACGCTGAATAGGCCACGGACAACGGATGCGGTCCGGTGTTGATCTGCTGAAGCAGCGTCAGCGTGGCAATATCGATAACGCTCAGAGTGCCGCTGTCGCGGTTGCTGACGAAGGCGTAGTGCGAATCCTTGCTGAAGGCGATCTCATGGTGACCCACACCGGTTGCCAGTCGCGCGAGGGGCTTGAGTGAATGACTGTCGATCACCGTCACGCCGCTGCTGTCGGCATCGTGCGTGTCATTGCCAACCCAGAGCAGGCGTTCGTCCGGTTGCAAGGCGACCCGCAGCGGCTCGACCCCGGCGGCCACGTTGCCGGTCACCTGGAATTGCTCTGCGTCGATCACTGCGATCTCGCCCGCCGCGGGCATGGAAACGAACACACGCTTGTTGTCGCTACTGCTGATCCAGTCCATCGGAGGCTGCTTGAGCTCGATTTGCATCGGGGTGCTGGTGGTGTCCGCCGAAACCGACGGATCGATCACCGTCAGACTAGCGTCTTTGTTCAGCACCAACAGGAAGTAACGGGTGAGGTCAAGCAACGGTCGCGCACCGACGCTGCCTTTGAGAAACATCTCGACCCGTGATTTGCAGCTGTTTTGTGGTTCGGTGTGGCTCAGTCCCAGCAGACCCGGATCGAGCCAGGCGCCGGGCGCAACACCCGACAGCGGCTGCCCCGAGTTACTGTCGGTGACTCTGAAACGCACGTCGGCGAAGTCACCTTCGATCAGCGTGTCGTCGCCATCAATCGGGCGTATCTGGAACTCGATGGCCACGCCATCGCGAACCAGACGCTGCCCCTCATGGCCAGCTTGCGCCGGCGCTGCGTCGTGCCGACTCAACAGCCATCCACCCAGACCGGCCACCAACAACGCACTGCACGCAGCGATACATAGTGGGGTTGTTTTATTCACGTCCTGCTCCTTAAAACGTTGGTTCTGAGTGGCTGTATTCGCCTCGGGAAATAACGGCGTTGGTACCGTTCAGCAAAGGGCTCAAGGCCCGGCAGGGAGCCGCTCAGGACGAGCAAATTGAGCCGTTGGGTTGGGTGGGTCCCTTTCATGGTGGAGGGCCTCGCGTCGCGTTCATCGGTGAGATGGACGGAGCAATCACCATGCCAGTTAATTTCTTATTTAAATTCAACAATTTAAGTAAAAAACTAAAGCTGGTTGGGGGAACCTGCCCCCCCAAAAAAACCCGGTTTTCAGGAGTCCCCACATGTGGGGAATGCTACAGAGGCGCGTCGACCGCCAACCCCTGCAAGCGCCGGTACTGACGCAGCACGCTGGGCACGTAACGTTGGGTTTCGGCGAACGGCGGAATGATCCGACCGCGGCTGAGCACGGCATCGGGGCCAGCGTTGTAGGCGGCCACGGCGAGTGAGATATTGTTGTTGAACAGCACCATCAGACGCTTGAGGTAGCGCGCCCCGCCCTGGATGTTGGCAGCAGGATCGAGCGCATCGATGACCCCCATTTCCCGGGCAGTCCCGGGCATCAACTGCATAAGCCCCATTGCACCTTTGGCCGAGCGCGCATCCGCGTTGTAATGCGACTCGGTCTGAATGACCGCGTGCAACAGGGCAGGCGGCAAATCATTGGCTGTAGCGGCAGCGGCGACCATCTTGGCATAGGGCATTTGCGCGATCATTTGCGGCTCCGAAGAAGGCGCCACAGCCGCCACCGTCGGTTCGCTGATGACCTTTTCATAGTGGCGTCCCGGTCGACGAACGTTGGTTATCTCATAAGCACCGTCGGCTGAACGTGAGACATAGATGTCCGCCTGGGCAGCGCAGGTCGTGGCCAGCCAGACCAGTAAACCCGTAGTCAGTACTCGCATGCTTGATCCTCCCTCGACAATCCCCCGTTTTTTGGGGCTGTTGACCCACTTACCTGGGCTTTTGAGGTATCACGCAAGCTCTGTGCCGCATCGACGAGCCCAGCAATTACGCGGCCTGCAGGGCAACACCGGACCGCGAGCACAGCAATTGCATAAGCAGACCTACCCACTCGAGGAGGTCATTATGTCCAGTCATTTTCGCAATACCCGACGGCAGCAAAGCGGCTTCACTTTGCTTGAATTGCTGGTAGTGCTGGTGGTCCTCGGCCTGCTGGCCGGGATCGTCGCTCCCAAATACTTCAGTCAGCTCGGCCGCTCCGAAGCCAAGGTGGCCAAGGCGCAGATCGAAGGGCTGGGCAAGGCGCTGGATCTGTATCGACTCGAACTGGGTCACTACCCCAATGCCGAACAGGGGCTGGCCGCCCTCACTACCGCCCCCAGCGACGAACCGCGCTGGGCCGGACCTTACTTGCAGAAAAAAGTCCCGCTGGATCCATGGGGTCGCAATTACATCTATCGCTTCCCCGGCGAGAATGGCGAATACGATCTGCTGTCGCTGGGCAAGGGCGGTCAGCCCGGCGGCGTAGGCGAAAACGCCGAAATCACAAGCTGGCAATGAGGGAGGGCACCATCATGCGTTTTCATCTCAAGGTCATGGGCAAAGGCGGCATCAGCGCGCTGGTGGTAGATGCACCAGGCCCCGCCGAGGCCCAACGCGTGGCCGAGGAACAAGGTCTGCGCCTGATCAGCCTGCGCGCCGAACAGCGCTGGCGGTTTGGCGCCTTGCATCGTCATGAGGTATTTCCCCTGTTGCTGTTCAGTCAGGAGTTGACCACCCTGCTCAACGCTGGCCTGGCGCTGATCGATGCCCTGGAGAGCCTGGCAGAAAAGGAAACCGCACCCCAGGCACGCAAGACCCTGAGTGAACTGGTACGACTGCTATACGAAGGTAAATCCTTTTCTCAGGCGCTGAACCAGTTGTCGGAAGTGTTCCCATCGCTGTACATAGCGCTGGTGCAGTCCAGCGAGAAAACCGGCAACGTCAGCGAAGCCCTTGGCCGCTATGTGGTCTACCAACAGCGCATGAATGAGGTTCGGCAAAAGATCGTCAGCGCGTCGATCTATCCGGTGTTGCTGCTGATTGTCGGCAGCGGTGTGGTGCTGTTTCTAATGGGCTACGTTGTGCCGCGCTTCAGTCTGGTCTTTGAAGGCCTGGGCTCCAACCTTCCCTGGATGTCGCAGGTGCTGATGTCCAGCGGCATGTTCCTGCACAACCATCAGACCGAGTTTTTCACCAGCCTGTTCGCAACTATCGTGGCGTTGGGGCTGCTGATGCGTCAGCCGCGCTTTCGCCGTGGCGTCGACCGGGTGCTGGAGCGGGTGCCGGCGATCCATCGGCGGATCGTCATGTACGAATTGGCACGTTTCTACCGTTCACTGGGGATATTGTTGCAAGGCGGTATCCCCATTATCACCGCCATGGGCATGGTACGCGGGCTGCTCAACGTCGGCTCCCGGACGCGACTGGACTCGGCCAGCGAACGTATTCGTGAAGGACACGCGATGTCCGCTGCGCTGGAACACAATGAGCTGACCACGCCGGTGTCGCTGCGCCTGCTGCGGGCCGGTGAGCAGTCGGGCAATCTGGGTTACATGATGGAACGCAGCGCCGACTTCTATGACGAAGAAATCAGCCGCTGGCTTGAATGGTTCGTGCGCCTGTTCGAGCCGTTGCTGATGACGTTTATCGGCCTGCTGATCGGTGTCATCGTGATTCTCATGTACATGCCGATCTTCGAGCTGGCGTCGAGTATTCACTGAGTCACCGGCGCCATTGGCAGTCATCGCCACACACAAAAATGCCAGGCTCAAGGCCTGGCATTTTTGTTGTGCATCCAACCCGCCAAAGCGACTTAGAACGGCAGCTTCATGCCCGGTGGCAATTGCATGCCTGCGGTCACGCCGGACATTTTGTCCTGGCTGTTGGCTTCGATCTTGCGCACGGCGTCGTTGACGGCGGCGGCGAACAGAGCCTCGAGCATTTCCTTGTCATCTTCGCTCAGGCCTTCAACGATGCTTGGGTCGATGCTGACGCGCTTAATGTCGTGACGGCCGGTCATGACCACCGTCACCATGTCGCCGCCGGACTTGCCGGTGACTTCGGCGTTGGCCAGTTCTTCCTGCATCTTGGCCATTTTTTCTTGCATCTGCTGTGCCTGCTTCATCAGGCCGGCCATGCCACCTTTCATCATGGGAATCACCTCAAAAGTACTTGGATAAAAACAGCGCCCGGCCCATCAGGCCAGGCACCTTTCAGTTATTAGCCCTGACTGACCAGAGCCTCGACAGGTTCAATAGTATCGTTACGGATCACCGCACCGAACTGTTGCATCATTTGCTGGATGAACGGATCACCGTGAATCGACTCTTCAGCCTCGCGCTGACGTTCGCCGCGTCGACGGGACGCTGCCTGGGCCGGGGTTTCCTGCTCGGGCTTGATCAACTCGATGCTGACGGTCAGCGTACGCTGGTGATACTGATTCAGCGCATCGTTGAGGCGACGCTGCTGGGTCGCGTTGAACAGCGCGCTGTGGGCCGGGTCCAGGTGCAGCAACCAGTGATCGCCATCGACCGCGATCAAGGTGCAGTTGGCGGCAATGCTGCCAGTCATGCCGGAAATCGGCAATTTCGGGAACAACTCCAGCCATTCCAGGGCCAG
>JAPLSD010000801.1 GCA_026398835.1 Pseudomonas sp. | reverse complement strand
CGGAGAAATAAAAAACGTACCGACCAGTGTCAACGACAGGATTGGCAACCCTGTTATTATCCGCGGCAGCTTTTCACGCCATTTTCCTTCAGCAGATCACGAGCGAATTCATGAGCACTGACAAGACCAATCAGTCCTGGGGCGGCCGCTTCAGTGAACCCGTCGACGCCTTCGTTGCCCGCTTCACCGCCTCCGTCACCTTCGACCAGCGCCTCTATCGCCACGACATCATGGGTTCGATTGCCCACGCCACGATGCTGGCCAAAGTCGGCGTTTTGACCGATGTCGAGCGCGACACCATCATCGATGGCCTGAAGACCATCCAGAGCGAAATCGAAGCCGGTACGTTCGACTGGCGCATCGACCTTGAAGATGTGCACATGAACATCGAAGCCCGTCTGACTGACCGCATCGGCGTCACCGGCAAGAAGCTGCACACCGGCCGTAGCCGTAACGACCAAGTGGCGACCGATATCCGCCTGTGGCTGCGTGACGAGATCGACCTGATCCTGGGCGAAATCACCCGCCTGCAAAAAGGTCTGCTGGAACAGGCAGAGCGCGAATCCGGCACCATCATGCCCGGCTTCACCCACCTGCAAACCGCACAGCCCGTGACCTTCGGTCATCACATGCTGGCCTGGTTCGAAATGCTCAGCCGCGACTACGAGCGCCTGGTGGATTGCCGCAAGCGCACCAACCGCATGCCACTCGGCAGCGCCGCACTGGCCGGCACCACATACCCGATCGACCGCGAGCTGACCGCCCAATTGCTGGGTTTCGACACTGTTGGCGGCAACTCGCTGGACAACGTCTCGGATCGCGACTTCGCCATCGAGTTCTGCTCGGCCGCGAGCATCGCAATGATGCACCTGTCGCGCTTCTCCGAAGAGCTGGTGCTGTGGACCAGCGCGCAATTCCAGTTCATCGATCTGCCTGATCGCTTCTGCACGGGCAGCTCAATCATGCCGCAAAAGAAAAACCCTGATGTACCTGAACTGGTGCGCGGTAAAAGCGGCCGGGTGTTCGGCGCGCTGATGGGGCTGCTGACCCTGATGAAAGGCCAGCCATTGGCTTACAACAAGGACAACCAGGAAGACAAGGAACCGCTGTTCGACGCCGCCGATACGCTACGCGATTCGCTGCGGGCCTTTGCCGACATGATCCCGGCGATCAAGCCCAAGCACGCCATTATGCGTGAAGCGGCGCTGCGCGGTTTCTCCACTGCCACCGACCTTGCCGACTATCTGGTACGCCGTGGCCTGCCCTTCCGCGACTGCCACGAAATCGTCGGCCATGCCGTGAAGTACGGAGTGGAAAGCGGTAAGGATCTGGCGGAAATGAGCCTGGAAGAACTGCGCAAGTTCAGCGACCAGATCGAGCAGGATGTGTTTGCCGTATTGACCCTGGAAGGCTCGGTCAATGCCCGCGATCATATCGGCGGTACCGCGCCCAATCAGGTGAAGGCTGCAGTGGTTCGCGGGCAAGCGTTGCTCGCCAGCCGCT
>JAPLSD010000110.1 GCA_026398835.1 Pseudomonas sp. | reverse complement strand
TCGGGCGGTCAGGCCGTCCATATCCAGGGTTTGATCGAGATCCGCGGGAACGATCAGGATCACGTTGCCCTCCTTCACAGGCAGTTCCCAATAATGCCGGTGATAAAGACCGCGCAGCAAAGCAGCACCCAATGGTTTGCCATCATCAGTGGCCCATTGATTGATCACCAGCCAGCCACCCGGATTCAGACGTTTCTGACAGTTTTCCAGAAAACCCCAGGCCAGATGTCCAACGCCCGGGCCGACGTCGGTATAGAGGTCGACGAAGATCAAATCAGCCGACTCAGCAGTGTCGAGCAGCTCCAGCGCATCGCCTACACGAATGTACAGCCGCGGATCGTCATCCAGACCCAGGTATTCGATGGCCAGGCGCGGTACATCCGGGCGCAGTTCGATGGCTTCGACGTCTTCCAGCGGCAGGAACTTGAGGCAAGCCTGGGTCAGCGTGCCGGCGCCGAGGCCCAGAAACAGCGCGCTTTCCGGAGCGTCGTGGCACAGCGCACCAATCAACATGGCTCGGGTGTAGTCATACTCCAGCCAGCTTGGGTCGGCAGTGAACACGCAGCTCTGCTCGATGGCATCGCCAAATTCGAGAAAGCGGTAATCCGCCACTTCCAGCACCCGAATCATGCCAAAGTCATCGTGCACCTCGGCGAGCAGGTGCTCGACGCGCTCCTCAGTCATCTCATCTCCTAACCGCCACCGGGTTCAACCCCGGCAACGCGATAAATCCAGCCGCTCGGCGCCGAGCGGGAAAGGCGCGATTGTCCGCGAAGCGACGGGAACAGGTCACGCACTAATTGCTGATAACATGACCATCCGACCGTAAAACACTAGAGTCCGTGATGAGCCAACCCTGGAGCCCTGACAGCTGGCGCGCCCTGCCGATCCAGCAACAACCCCATTATCCTGACGCTGCACACTTGCTGCAGGTTGAGCAAAGCCTGGCCAGTTATCCGCCGTTGGTGTTTGCCGGTGAGGCCCGGGAGTTGCGCCGTCAGTTTGCCGAGGTCACTCAGGGTCGGGCATTTCTGCTGCAAGGCGGTGATTGCGCGGAAAGCTTTGCCGAGTTCTCGGCGGCAAAAATTCGCGACACCTTTAAAGTATTGCTGCAGATGGCGATTGTCATGACCTTTGCGGCGGGCTGCCCAGTGGTCAAGGTCGGCCGCATGGCCGGGCAATTCGCCAAGCCGCGCTCCTCCAACGATGAAACCCTCAATGGCGTGACCCTGCCGGCCTACCGTGGCGACATCGTCAACGGCATTGGTTTCGACGAAAAGAGCCGGGTGCCGGACCCGGATCGGCTGTTGCAGGCCTACCATCAGTCCACCGCGACCCTGAACCTGCTGCGCGCGTTTGCCCAGGGCGGTTTTGCCGACCTGCATCAAGTGCACAAATGGAACCTGGACTTCATCGCCAACTCGGCCCTGGCCGAGAAGTACAGCCACCTGGCTGATCGCATTGATGAAACCCTGGCCTTCATGCGCGCCTGCGGCATGGACGGTTCGCCGCAACTGCGCGAAACCAGTTTCTTCACGGCCCACGAAGCGCTGCTGCTGAACTACGAAGAAGCCTTCGTGCGTCGCGACAGCCTGACCAACGACTATTACGACTGTTCGGCGCATATGCTTTGGATCGGGGACCGCACGCGCCAGCTCGACGGCGCTCACGTCGAGTTCCTGCGCGGGGTGAACAACCCGATCGGGGTCAAGGTCGGCCCGAGCATGAATACCGAAGAGTTGATTCGCCTGATCGATATCCTCAACCCGACCAACGATCCCGGCCGACTCAACCTGATCGTGCGCATGGGTGCGAACAAGGTTGGCGACCATCTGCCGCAACTGATCCGCGCAGTGGAAGGCGAAGGCAAGAAAGTGCTGTGGAGTTCCGACCCGATGCACGGCAACACCATCAAGGCCAGCAGCGGCTACAAGACCCGCGACTTCGCGCAAATCCTCAATGAAGTGAAACAGTTCTTCCAGGTGCACGAAGCGGAAGGCAGCTATGCCGGCGGTATCCATATCGAAATGACCGGACAGAACGTCACCGAATGCATCGGTGGTGCGCGACCGATCACCGAAGACGGTTTGTCGTACCGTTATCACACCCATTGCGACCCACGGATGAATGCCGATCAGTCGCTGGAGCTGGCGTTTTTGATTGCCGAGACGTTGAAGCAGGTAAGGCGCTAGTTGATCGTTCCCACGCGGACGGTTCGACGTGGGAACGATCAAATCAGCTGCGCCAACGCCACCCGCAACCTCGCCGCACTGACCCTTGGGCAGTTCAATTGAATCTGCGGCAAGCCGAGCCAATCAGCCATTTGCCGCAGGTTTTTAGCCAAAGCCTGCATCCCCTGCTCATCCAGCCCCGGCTCTTCCTCATGCACGGCGTGCACTGCCAACCGGCCTTGAGCCCGTTCGGCCCGTAAATCAACCCGGGCGGCGATCCGTTCGTTGTGAAGAAACGGCAATACGTAATAGCCGTAGACCCGCTTGGTAGCAGGCGTGTAGATCTCCAGCCGATAGCGAAAATCGAACAAACGCTCGGTACGGTTACGCTCCCAGATCAGCGAATCGAACGGCGAGAGCAAGGCGCTGGCCTCGACGTTGCGCGGGACTTTCGGTTCTGGCAGGCAATAGGCTGGTTGCCGCCAATCCTGCACCTCACACACCATCAACTCGCCCGCTTCAACCAACTCGGCCAGACGCGCGCGGCTGTCGGCAGGCGAAAGCCGAAAATAATCGCGCAGGTCCTTGTCCGTACCGACACCCAATGCGTTCGCAGCATGCACCAGCAGCCCCCGCTGGGCCTCGGCTTCGCTGAGTAGCGATTGCTGAAGAATCTTTGCGGGTATGACCCGCTCCGGCAAATCATAAAGACGCTCGAAACCTCGACGTCCCGAAACCGTCACTTCACCGGCGGCAAACAACCATTCCAGCGCGTGCTTCTCGGCGCTCCAGTCCCACCATGGGCCTGCCCGTTCCTGACGGGTCGACACACTCCCGGCGCCGAGCGCACCTCGCTCCTCGACCAACGCCAACACTCGACGAATTGTCTCCTGCTGCTCCCGCCCGAAACGGGCCATTTGCTGGTAAATACCCTCCCCCTGCGTCGCCCGCTGCATGCGCCAGCGCATCAAGGGATACATCGACAGCGGCAGCAACGACGCCTCATGCCCCCAATATTCAAACAACGTCCGTCGCCGGCCCTGACTCCAGGCCGCCTGATCAAGCAAATCGGATGAGTAGTTGCCAAGACGGGAGAACAGCGGAAGGTAGTGCGAGCGCACCAGAGCGTTGACCGAATCGATCTGCAGGATGCCCAGACGTTCGATCAGCCGGTTGAGCTGAATCGATTTGATCGCCGCTGGAGGCTGGCGCCCGGAAAAGCCTTGGGCGGCCAGCACCAGACGCCGAGCCTGTTTGAGAGAAAAGGACAGTTGTGCGGGCATGTACATCTCCTTGTCTGCTCGCAAACTACCTCACCACGAAGCGGCTTGTGTAGTTGTCCGGGAATCATTTGTGCATCGGGTCATCCCAGAATGGGCGCACGGCTTCGTGCTCGACATCCGCCCGACTGAGCCCCATATCCTTCAAGGCCTCGTCGCTCATGCTCGCCAGCAGCGCGCGCTCACGATTGAGTTGATGCCAGCGGGCGATCTTCTCCATCAGATGCCGCAGGGGGAAACCATGGAATGAAAATTTTTCGACCAGTACATAACCTTTTTGACCTTTCATCATCTTGCCCTCCAGTGGGGATGGCTAGAGTCTCGCGCTGGAGCTAAGATCAATCCAACGAATGTTTCTTATGCAATACATCTCTGAGATTGATCAATTGGCCAACTACCCGAGCATCGACACCGAAGTCCTGCGCACCTTCGTCGCGATCGCCGACCAAGGCGGCTTTACCCGCGCCGGTGAGCTGGTCAATCGCACCCAATCGGCGGTGAGCATGCAGATGAAGCGTCTGGAAGAAGACGTGCTGCAGCGTCAGCTGTTTCAGCG
>JAPLSD010000532.1 GCA_026398835.1 Pseudomonas sp. | reverse complement strand
CGGTCAACCGTTCGCCTCCAAAGGCTATGCGGAACAGGCCGAACACAAACGCCAGGAACTGATCGGCGCATTGCTGCACGCCAGTCGCGGCGGCCTCGATCCGATCTACTGCGACACCAGCCCCTGCACCTTGCGCCTGGTACAAGACCTCGGCGATGTGCGGCTGGACCTTTACGACCCGGTGCGCTTTATCCGCACGCACTTGATGGACAAACTCGACTTCACACCCCAGGAAGAGCCGATCGCAGTGCATGTCACCTGCAGTACTCAGCATCTCGGGGAAAGCCAGGCACTGATCGATCTGGCCCGCCGTTGCAGCAACAACGTGGTCATTCCCGAAGGTATACACTGCTGTGGCTTTGCCGGTGACAAGGGGTTCACCACGCCTGAGCTGAATGCTCATTCGCTGCGTACACTCAAGGATGCGGTGCAGCATTGCAGTGAAGGTATCTCCACCAGTCGCACCTGTGAAATTGGTCTGACTCAGCATGGCGGGATCGATTACCACGGGCTGGTCTACCTCGTGGACCGGGTCACCCAAGCCAGAGCGGTCTGAAACGGCGACACGAAAAAAGGGGCGTTTTCGCCCCTTTTTAGTACCCGCTCCCTGTAAAATTCTTTCGCGTCAAAGCACGCAAAAACAGAACCCTTGCGCGCCGCCACAGTCCATTTGTAAAGCCCCAATGAGCGTGGCTCAAAGCCCATCTGTTCAAGGAGACACCCATGAAGCGTTCCGCCCTGGCTGGACTGCTCATCATCGCAACAATGCTGGCCTCCCCCGCGTTTGCTTCAAACGACAGTGATCAATGTGTGATGAACCTTCAAGCAGTCAATAACAAGCTGGCCAGTGCTGCCACGTTGGACGCTGCCACCAAAGGTGTCGTCATCACCAAAACCGAACAAGCCAAGGCTGCCCACAACGCAAACAATGACAAAGAGTGTGTTTCCCTGACGCAGCAGGCGCTTCAGGACATTCAAAGTCACATGAATAGCCAATAACGCCGGGCCAGAGCCAATCCAGCGTTGACCCTCACGCGCAAGCACCGACAGAAGGTCGACTCGCCGCGCGCATTGGCGTACACTGTGAATACCTGCTGGTTATGCACAGCAGGTTCGGGGCCGTTTAGGATTCGACGCCGGTTGCGAAACTCTAGGTGCATGCCGAGTTGGTAACAGAACTCGTAAATCCACTGTTGCAACTACTTATAGTTGCCAATGACGAAAACTACGAGGGGCAAGCTCTCGCAGCGTAAGCTGCCTTAGCCCCCCTCCTGGTCGCTTCGGCGCCAGCAATCACTAGGGGATGTCTGTAAACCCGAAGTGATTGTCATATAGAACAGAATCGCCGTGCAGTACGTTGTGGACGAAGCGGCTAAAACTTACACAACTCGCCCAAAGCACCCTGCCCGTCGGGTCGCTGAGGGTTAACTTAATAGACACGGCTACGCATGTAGTACCGACAGCGGAGTACTGGCGGACGGGGGTTCAAATCCCCCCGGCTCCACCACTTCAACATCTAAAGACGTCCACGGACGTCTTTTTTTGTGCCTGAAATCCAGT
>JAPLSD010000777.1 GCA_026398835.1 Pseudomonas sp. | reverse complement strand
TTTTTGGGCTGGCGACAGGTCGGCGTATTTTTGGCCGAACAGGAAGATCTGTGCCAGTACCTGGTTGGCGAACGAACCGTCCATGATCCGGCTTGGGTGGCCAGTGGCGTTGCCCAGGTTAACCAGACGGCCTTCGGCAAGCAGGATCAGGTAGTCGTCGTTCTGTGGGTCGAAATCACCCGCGCCAGTACGGTGAACCTTGTGAACCTGAGGCTTCACTTCTTCCCATGCCCAGTTCTTGCGCATGAAAGCGGTGTCGATTTCGTTGTCGAAGTGGCCGATGTTGCAGACAACAGCGCGCTTCTTCAGGGCTTTGAGCATGTTCGAGTCGCAAACATTGACGTTGCCGGTTGTCGTCACGATCAGGTCGATCTTGCCCAGCAGTGCTTTGTCGATGCTCGCTTCGGTGCCGTCGTTGATCCCGTCGATGAACGGCGAAACCAGTTCGAAACCGTCCATGCAGGCTTGCATGGCGCAGATCGGGTCGACTTCGGAAACTTTAACGATCATGCCTTCCTGACGCAGGGACTGCGAAGAGCCCTTGCCCACGTCGCCGTAGCCGATGACCAGCGCTTGCTTGCCGGACAGCAGGTGGTCGGTACCGCGCTTGATCGCATCGTTCAGGCTGTGACGGCAGCCGTATTTGTTGTCGTTCTTGCTCTTGGTCACCGAGTCGTTGACGTTGATGGCCGGGATTTTCAGCTCGCCCTTGGCCAGCATGTCCAGCAGGCGGTGAACGCCGGTGGTGGTTTCTTCGGTGACGCCGTGGACGCGGTCCAGGATCGCCGGGTACTTCTTGTGCAGCAGCTCGGTCAGGTCGCCGCCGTCGTCGAGGACCATGTTGGCATCCCACGGCTGGCCATCCTTGAGGATGGTCTGCTCCAGGCACCACTCGTACTCTTCTTCAGTCTCGCCTTTCCAGGCGAAAACCGCGATGCCGGCAGCAGCGATAGCAGCAGCGGCCTGGTCTTGAGTCGAGAAAATGTTGCAGGACGACCAGCGTACTTCGGCACCCAGGGCAACCAGGGTTTCGATCAGCACGGCAGTCTGAATGGTCATGTGGATGCAACCGAGGATTTTTGCGCCTTTGAGCGGTTGCTCACCAGCGTACTTGCGACGCAGCCCCATCAGAGCCGGCATTTCCGATTCGGCGATGATGGTTTCGCGACGGCCCCAGGCAGCCAGGGACATGTCGGCGACTTTGTAGTCGTTAAAATCTGCAGGCGTGATGACAGCGCTCATGAAGAGCCTCCATTCGTTTTAAGTGCGAATGGGCGCCGTTGTGCGTTTATGGCCTGACCGGATCATCCTGGTCAGACAACGCCCCATCCGAGCCTGACAGGTCGAACCTGCTGCAGCGCCCCTCGGACAGGTGGCGGGAAAACGGTATCAAGTGAACGTTACCGTTTTGAAACGGTGGGGATTATAGCGGGCTATGCTGATCTTCCAAAGTGTTTCTGTTGGTCAATGTCCGAACGGTAATCGAGCCCATAGTCGATGCTCAATAGAGCTCTAGATCGGGCTTTGCCATGATGGCCAGCATCAATCGGCAAGACGGTCAGGAGTGAACATGAATTTCCACACCCGCAAATGGGTAAAACCCGAAGACCTCAACCCCAACGGCACGCTGTTCGGCGGCAGCCTGTTGCGCTGGATCGACGAAGAAGCGGCGATCTACGCCATCGTCCAGTTGGGCAATCAGCGCGT
>JAPLSD010000241.1 GCA_026398835.1 Pseudomonas sp. | reverse complement strand
GACTATTCTCGCGAACGGCACTTACGCGCGCATCAACAAGAAATATTTCGATTTTGACGTCTACGGCGCTCAATAAAACCAACGCTAAGCACAGCAGCGGCTTCGACGGCGCTGCTTCAGTACTCCCTTCACCTCACCCTAGGCGAGCGACTGAAGCAGTTTTTGGCGGGCAGCCTCAAATAACCCTCAATCGCACTCTCATACGCCGATGATGCCCTCGGCATGCATCTGCCGCAGAAGGGCCAGGCCGCTGTCCATGAAATCGCTCGGCTCGGTCACGCCTGCCTCGTTGGCCAATGCGTGTAGCTGGCTGCGACCCGCAAGCGTCGGAAATTGCTCGATGCGTTGAAGCAGGCGCCAGGCCAATGGGCTGAGTTCGGAAAAGCGCACGCTCCAGTCTTCTGATCGACGAATCAACAGCAAGGTGGGTTGAGCAGGTGGCTCGACAGGTTTGAAATCGGGACTCAGATGATGGACCGGCCAACGGTAGGCCAACGGCCAGGCCAAGGGTGAAATCTGCAAGGGGCGATCCAGCAGCCACTGCTCATCGCTGGTTGGCAGAGGCTCTGATTCAGACTGCTGAAGCGCCATCTCGACCCATTCGTAATGGGCCAGTTCGACTATGAACGCAGGCCATGGCCCTTGCTGAAGTGACGGTTGCTCCGATGCGAGAAACGTGACGAACTCCTTGGCTATTTCGCCAAATTTTGGCGTGGGAGAACGGTAGTCGCGCAAAAACAATCGGACCAATCCACGCCAGTCCCTGTCGCCGAGGATGATCACCAGGACCGGAAAGGTACCGCTCAGCAGCGACACCAGGTTTTCGAAGACCAGATCGCGATAAATCTGCGCCCGTTCGACGTCCATCTCTGCGGGCGGCGGGCAATGGCCGGGATCGCGCAGATAGCGGGTCAGTGTCTGTTGCTGCTGATGAAGGGGGGACATCGGATTAAGCATGGATCACCTCCTGACGGGCGCTTTGGGCCTCACGTTGCAGCTGGCGAATGGTGTTCAGTTCGGCCTCCAGCACCTCGAAGGCCGGGAAGTTGAAATCGCGCTCAAGTAACGTCGGTTGCGCCCCGAACCGCGCATAGGCTTGCGCCAGCAACGACCACACCACGGGTTTGACCGGCGCACCATGGGTGTCGATTTTCAGCGAATCGGATTCGTCATAGTGACCCGCCACATGCATGGCGACGACCCTGTTGGGCTCAAGTCCAGCCAAAAAGGCCTGCGGATCGAACCGGTGATTCACCGAGTTCACGTAGACATTGTTGACGTCCAGCAGTAGGTCGCAATCCGCCTCACGCAGTACCGCATTGGTAAACGTCAGCTCGTCCATATCCTGTTGAGGCGCGGCGTAGTAGGAAACGTTTTCCACCGCCAGGCGGCGACCCACTACATCCTGAGCCTGACTGATGCGTGCAGCGACGTGATGCACCGCTTCTTCGGTGAAGGGCAGAGGCAGCAAGTCGTAGAGATGACCATCGTCACTGCAATAGCTCAAGTGTTCGCTGTAGAGCGGCACGTTGAAGCGATCCAGAAAGATCCGTACCTCCTGCAGGAAAGGCACGTCGAGCGGGGCGGTGCCGCCCAAGGAAAGGGACAGCCCGTGACAGGACAAGGGATAACGTTCGGCAAGGGAACGAAGCGCCGCGCCGTGGGTACCGCCGATACCGATCCAGTTTTCCGGAGCGACTTCCAGAAAGTCGAATTTACCGGTGGGGGCATCCCGAAGGTCGTTGAGCAGGGCGCGGCGCAACCCAAGCCCTGCGGTCGCTTTTAACGGTGCAATGGATGCCCGCTTCAAGGCTGACGAGATGTTTGTCTGCATGTGCATGAACTCCTTCTGGGCAAGTCAGATGCCGAACGTGTAGTGCCGGCCGGTACCCATAGTTCATCGCAGGTTTGTATCTCGTCTGTTTTCTACAGCCCTCAAAGCTTAGGAAGGTGTATCTCAAGGATGTTCGTACACAGTTCGATACATAGCTGTCGTCAGCTCTCCTGATGACTCAATTCGAGCTCCGCGCACAGACCGCCACCGTCCCGGTTGCGCAAGGTCAGCGAACCGCCAATGGCGAGCGCCAACTGCTGGGCGATGGCCAGGCCCAGCCCCGTGCCGCCGGTGCTCCGGTTGCGAGAGCTTTCGACACGGTAAAAGGGCTTCAGCACCTCCGCCAATTCTTGTTCGGCGATCCCGGGGCCTCGATCTAGCACCTGGATCGATAGATTCGCGCCGGCCTTTGACTCAACCACTATTTCTGCCGCGCCGGCGAACTTCAGCGCGTTGTCGATCAGGTTGACCAGAACCCGCCGCAGTGCGTGGGGGCGGATGTCGATCACCGCGGCATTTTTCCCGCTGAGCTGCACCTCCTTGCCCATGTCCTGATAGTCGAAGACCAGGCTGTCGAGAAAGGAATCCAGATCGATGCGACAACTGACTTCGGTAGAGCCGTGGATGCTGCGGGCGTAGGCAACGCCTTCGCGAACCAGATGCTCCATTTCATCCAGGTCGTTCCAGAGCTTGTCTTTCTCCGGGGAGTCGTCCATGAACTCGGCCCGCAGCTTCATGCGCGTGATGGGGGTCTGCAGGTCATGGGAGATCGCGGCGAGTAGCTGCATGCGCTCCTTGAGATAGGCCGCGATACGGTCTTGCATGGCGTTGAAGGCGACGGCGGCATAGGCGACCTCGGTGGGGCCGGTTTCATCCAGGTGGATGGCGTGGGTATTGGGATCCAGGGTTTCCACGGCGCGGGCCAGTCGCGTCAACGGGCGGATGGCGATCCTCACGGCCAGCCAGGTACAGCCGATCAACAGCAACAGCTGTCCCAGCAGGACAACCGGCAGCCACGGGGAGAGGGGCACCATCGAAGGCCTGACATCGATCGTGACCGGGCTGCCATCGCCGAGCCGCAGGTGAGCCTGGAAGTGTTTCTGCGGGCCAGGAATATCGGTAAAGACCAGCGAATAGTCATGGCCGATGGCGTCCTCGATCGAACGTACCGCGATCGGCGTGTCGTTCGGATCCATGGGCGTGCCGGGCTCGCCCTCGCTCAGCAGGTAACCATAATTGCGGCGCTCCAGACGCTGCAGCCAGCCCGCGCGCTCGGCGGCCGGCAAGCGGTCGAGTATGGCGATGGAGGTCGAGACGTCGGTTTCCAGATTGCCGAGCATCGTCGATTTCGCGCTTTGGTAGCGTTCGTAGAATTGAGCACCGAACGACAGACCCTGAGCGAGAATCAGGCCGACCAGAAAGATCAGCGAGAGCCGCGATGCCAGCGTGCGCGGCCAGTGCAGCGGGGGAATCATTCTTGCGCTCCGAGGATTTCCACCGGCAGGGAAAACACATAACCCTCGCTGCGCACCGTCTTGATGTACGCAGGTTCGCGGGCATCATCCAGCAGGCGTTGGCGCAGACGGCTCACCAGCAGATCGATGGAGCGGTCGAACAGATCGGCGTCGCGGCCCTGGGTCAGGTTGAGCAATTGGTCGCGATTGAGCACCCGCTGCGGATGATCGAGGAAGACCCGTAGCAGACGATATTCGGCGCCACTCAGGGCGACCATGGTGTCGTCCTGATCCAGCAGGTGACGGGCGGAGGTGTCCAGACGCCATCGGCCGAAGGCGAGCAGGCGGCCGCTTTCGGTGACCACCAGGTTTGGCGGCAGCATCCGCGTGCGCCTGAGCACGGCATTGATGCGGGCCAGCAACTCGCGAGCGGCGAACGGTTTGACCAGGTAGTCGTCGGCCCCCATCTCGAGGCCGATGATGCGGTCGGTTTCGTCGTTACGGGCGGTGAGCATCAGGACCGGGGTGGCTTTGTGTTTGCCGGCTCGCAGTTCGCGACACAGCAGCAGACCGTCGTCGCCGGGCATCATGATATCGAGCACGATCAGATCGACCGGGGTGGACTCAAGGAAGGCGCGCATCTGGCGCCCATCGGCGACCACTGTCGTGCGCAGGCCGTTCTTCTTGAGGTAGTTACCCACCAGCTCTCTGATCTCGCGATCATCATCGACTATCAAAATGTGATCGACATGTTCCATTCGCTCAACCCCTGTCTATGTGTGGTTGTCGAGCAGTCTATCGAGTCTCGATGCGCTTGCCCGCAGGCCTTTGTATTGCAGTGTATCCGGCGCGTCAGGGATACATAAGCATGCAAAATCGATAGCTGATATCAAAGCTCAAACCTACATTCGGTCAGTTCGGTCGCCAGCTTGACGGCTTCTTTGTTGCGCGCCATCACGCCCGCCACCAACCCTTCGATCAAGGCGAGCACGGCGATGTTGGAACTGGTCAATACCGGATGGTCGGCAGGGGCAAATAGCACATGCTCGGCAATGCTGGTCAGAGGCGAGGCAGGTGAATCGGTGATTGCCAACACCGAGGCGCCACGCTCATTGGCGAAGCGTGCGAGTTGCAGGGTGTCGAGGGAATATCGCGGCAGGGAGATCGCCAGCAATACGTCCTGATCGGTGATCGCGGCCAGACGGTAAGCGGCGTTTTCGTTGCCGCCCTCCATGCTGATGGCCGTGGCGTCCGCACAGAAGGGCATCAGCGTCGAGGCGGCGAGGCCGGCAAAGTAGACGCTGTTGCCAAAGCCCAGGATGTAAATTTTGCGGGCCTTGATCAGGCGGGTGACGAAGGCTTCAAAGGTGTCTGCATGGTTGTTGGTCGCGGCAGTGGCGAGGTTGCTGCTGGCGCTCTGGATTTGCTCATGCAGGCCAAATGCGCCGCCAGGACGATGCGCCAGTTCGTTGCGCAGTTTGTCCACCGGGGACACCATCTGCTGCAAGGTCGCCACCAGCTCGGCTTTCATCCCGGTGTAGCCCCCCAGGTTCAGGGCCTTGGCCAAACGGTTTACGGCTGCTGGCGAGGTGGATGTTTCGTGAGCCATCTCCTCGATGGTCAGCGTCGCGGCCCTCAGCGGGTGACGCAGGATAAAGTCCGCCACCTTGCGCAGTGACGGCTGTAAATCGGAAACGATTTCCGCCAGTTTGCGCATCACCGGTGCGGCATAGACCGTTGTGTTTTTCGATGGGGTCGGCATATCCGGCTCAACATTTCCTGAGGGTTAGAGAAGGCCTGGCATAAGGTTGGCTGGAGTGTATCCGAAGCCGACCGTTGGTGTGCAGCGCTGAACCAACGGTCGGTGAGCGGACGGGCAGGGTTATTTCAAGCTACCGGCAAGAAACTGCTGGAGGCGCTCGGACTGTGGGTTGACCAGCACTTCGCGCGGGTTGCCGCGCTCGCAGGCCAGGCCCTTGTGGAGGAACACCAGTTGATTCGATACCTCGCGGGCAAAGCCCATTTCATGGGTCACGACCACCATGGTGCGGCCTTCCAGGGCGAGGTCCTGCATGACTTTAAGCACTTCGCCGACCAGCTCGGGGTCGAGTGCCGAGGTCGGTTCATCGAACAGCATCACTTCCGGCTCCATGGCCAACGCGCGGGCAATCGCCACTCGCTGCTGCTCGCCGCCAGACATATGCGCCGGATAGGCGTCCATGCGGTGCGCCACGCCGACCTTGTTCAGGTAGTGTTCGGCCTTTTCCCGGGCTTCTTTCTTGCCTAAGCCCAGCACATGCACCGGGGCTTCCATGACGTTTTCAAGGGCGCTCATGTGCGACCAGAGGTTGAAGTGCTGAAACACCATCGACAGCCGCGAACGCATGCGTTGTAACTGCTTGGGCTCGGCGGCCTTGAGCCCGCCGAGTTTGTTGGTCACCAGTTTGAGTTGCTCGCCATTGAGCACGATATTGCCCGCGTTGGGCTGCTCCAGCAGGTTGATGCAACGCAGGAAGGTGCTTTTGCCAGAGCCACTGGAGCCAATGATGCTGATCACGTCACCCGCTTTCGCCTCCAGGGACACGCCCTTGAGCACTTCGTGTGTGCCGTAGCTTTTGTGTAGATCCTGAATTTCAAGTTTGTACATGGTTTCCACTCTCTGGAATCAGTCGCTGAGCAAGCGACCCTGGCGAATAGGGGTACTGCCGGCCACTTTGGCCAGCCACAGTCCGGGCTGGGCAAAGCGCAGACGTTCGCGGGCATAAAGGATGCCGTCGGTACTGGCGCACACCACGCTGTGGCGATCGGTCAGCGGATCAAGCACTTCGAACAGTGGATCGCCGACCTTGACCCGGGCGCCCAGCGGTTGCAGAAAACTCACCACGCCCGGGTGCGGCGCATAGGCGTATTGCGCGCCGGCGAACGGCGTCGCTTCACAACAGGTCGGCGGAGCGACAGGCCAGTCACCGCTGATCAGCCCTTGTTCGGCAAGAAAACCGAGAATGGCGTTCGCGCTATCAGCGCATTGCTCGCGCTCGGTGTCGGCCATGCCACGCAATTCAATGGTGGTGGCCACACACGCCAGCGGAATATTGGCGTCGGGAAACAGCTCGGCCAGACGTAACCAGGGGATCGCACAGGCTTCGTCGAAGGCGTTGCCACCCGCACCTTCGGCCAGAAGGGCGGCGCCAGCGCCCAGGCGGGCGGCCAATGAGCGCAAATGTGGCCAGTTTTGCGGCATGGCGTAAAGCAGCATGATCGACTCGAAGTCGCAGTGCAGGTCCAGCACCAGATCGGCATCGCAGGCATGC
>JAPLSD010000422.1 GCA_026398835.1 Pseudomonas sp. | reverse complement strand
TCCGGAGGGTGCGCCCATGAACGGGGCGCACCGATCAACGGTGTCAGACGGTAGCAGGGCGCAGCGAGTAGGTTTTCAACTGATGGGCGAAGTCGCGCAGCGATTGAATACCGCTGGCCTCGGCTTCGTGAACCCAATCCTTGATTGCCGCCAGCATGTCATGACCATTGGTGCTGGTTTTGAGCCAGATCTGTTGCAGAGCAAGGCGTTTTTCGTAAATGACCTTCAGCGCCTGACTGTGCTCGAGCATGGTCTGGATGCGCAGGTGGTGCTTGTCATCCAGCAGGCTGGTTTCCCGCGAAAGCAGACGTTTGGCCCGATGGAATTGATGGCGGACCGAATGATCGACCTTTTCCAGTTCCTGTTTGACCAGCGGTGCAATGACCAATTTGCGGTACTGGGCCATGATCTGGAAGCGGTTGTTGAGGATCGCCATGGCGGTGTCCATGTCCAGGTGGCCTTTGCCTTCGACCCGATGGGCGATCGGCGCGACCCGCTGAACCTTGGCCAGACGCAGGAAGCTGAAGACCTGGATCCAGGCCCAACCAAGGTCGAACTCCCACTTCTTCACCGACAGTTTGGCGGAGTTAGGGTAGGTGTGATGGTTGTTGTGCAGTTCTTCGCCACCGACCAGGATGCCCCACGGCACCAGATTGGTCGCAGCGTCGCGGCATTCGAAGTTGCGGTAGCCGACGGCGTGGCCCAGACCATTGATGACGCCGGCAGCCCAGAACGGAATCCACATCATCTGGATCGCCCAGATGGTGATGCCTATGGTGCCGAACAGCAGCAGGTCGATGACGCCCATGATCGCTACGCCGAGCAACGGAAAGCGGGTGTAAAGGTTGCGTTCGATCCAGTCGTCCGGGCAGTTCTTGCCGTATATGCGCAGGGTCTCCGGGTTTTCCGCTTCGGCGCGGTACAGTTCGGCACCTTTGCGCAAAACGGTGGAAAGACCTTTGATTACCGGACTGTGCGGGTCATCGACGGTTTCGCATTTGGCGTGGTGTTTGCGGTGGATAGCGGTCCACTCGCGGGTGTTCTGCGCCGTGGTCAACCACAGCCAGAAGCGGAAGAAATGTTTCAGGCCAGCATTGAGCTCCAGGGAGCGATGGGCTGAATAGCGGTGCAGATAGACCGTGACGCCGACAATGGTCACGTGGGTCATCAACAGAGTGACTGCCACCAGTTGCCAAGGCGACAAGTCGAGAAAACCGTTGTACCACATAGGCTGTATGGCCCTCGATAAAAATGAAAACAGCGAACGCATTATCACTCAGCCCACAGATAAAACCAGTCGCCCTTTCAGATAAGAGTGGCTGGATGTTTCTTTCCTCTATAATTCCAGACTTTTCGAAGGGACATTGACTGCCATATGTCGGTTTCTTATCGCGATGCCCTGCGTGCGGCGCTGCTCTACCTGCTGCTGTCAGTGTTCTGGCTGCTGATCACTGGTCATTTATTGAACAGTTTCTTCGATGATTCGGTCGATCTGCTCCGCTGGCAACTGATCAACGGCTATGTCTGGGCAGTGTTCAGTGCCGGATTGATTTTTATTGCCCGCGCGCGATTGCCGGGTTTTCTCAGTATCGGCGCCACATTGCGCCACCGCAGTGAAGACCGCGTACGCCTGCGTCAGGCAGCGGCGGTGTTCGATTGCACTCGCGAAGGCGTATTGGTCAGCGACCGTCAGGGGCTGATCGTCCATGTGAACCGTGCGTTCATGGAGATTACTGGCTATCAGCGTGAAGAAGTGCTCGGCCGTCAGCCAAGCATGTTCAAGTCCGGCCATCATCCGCTGGGGTTCTATGAGGCGATGTTCCAGTCCCTCAATAGCACTGGCGAATGGAGTGGCGAGATC
>JAPLSD010000312.1 GCA_026398835.1 Pseudomonas sp. | reverse complement strand
TCGCCGAAGAACAGCGCCGAAAAGGCGATGGTAAAGAAGATCTGCAGCAACTGGATCTGGCTGACCCGGGCGATGCCGCCCATGGCCAGCCCGGCGTACCAGGCGAAGAAACCGATGAATTGCGAGAACAGCGACACATAACCGAACGCCCACCACGTCTTGCTGGAAATTTCCCCCTGATGCTGCAGCGCCAGGTAGGTCACCGGGCCGATCAGCAGCGGCGTCGACAGCACCAGGGCCCAGCAAATCACCTGCCAGCCGCCCATCTCCTTAGCCAACCGGCCACCTTCGGCATAACCCAAACCACCGACGGCAATTGCTCCAAGCATCAGCAAATCACCCGCCTGAATACTGCCGGCACCGCTGATCAAGGCGTAGGCCAAAACCAGTGCGCTGCCCAGCGCCGCACAGGCCCAGAAGGCTTTTGACGGTCGCTCATGGGACAACCACGCGGCATACAGCGCCACGCACAGCGGCTGCAGCCCATTGACCAGCGCGCCGTGGGACGCCGGCAACGTCTGCATCGCCCAGGCCGAGAGCACCGGGAATCCCAGAATCACTCCGGCGATCACCAGGCTCAGGCCTTTGACCTGCTTCCAGGTCGGCCATTTTTCCCGACGCCAGAGCAACAACAGCGCCGCCGGAATCGCCGCAAACAGCGCGCGACCGAGGCCGTTGAGCAACGGGTGGATTTCCTGCACGACGATCCGTGTGAAGGGCAGGGTCAGGCTGAAGATGATGACGCCGAGCAGGCCAAGGGCCATGCCGGTGTTTTCGCGCGAAGACATAACCGGAACCAGAATCGAGGGTGGCGGAAGAGGCTTTCATCTAGCCATAAACCCCAAGGTTACGCTCTTACAGCTGGGCGCAGAATTGTCAGTACAGTTGGGGTAATGCCCCAACGCGTAGCGGGGATCGTAGTAGCTGGTTATTACCTGCTGAGCTGATTAAGGACTACCTTGAATACTCTTGTTGCCCACGTATTTCTGCGAGAGGAGTCATCCCCATGGCCGCTAAAAAAATTCTGATGCTGGTCGGCGATTACGTCGAAGACTACGAAGTGATGGTGCCGTTTCAGGCACTGCTGATGGTCGGCCACACCGTGCATGCGGTATGCCCGGACAAAACCGCCGGACAAACCGTACGCACCGCGATCCACGATTTTGAAGGCGATCAGACCTACAGCGAAAAACCGGGGCACCTGTTTGCGCTGAATTTCGACTTCGCCAAGGTCGATGCGGCCGATTACGACGCGCTGCTGGTGCCCGGTGGCCGCGCCCCGGAATACCTGCGTTTGAACGAGAAAGTCCTGCAACTGGTGCAAGCCTTCGACAAGGCCGGCAAACCGATTGCAGCGGTCTGCCATGGTGCGCAATTGCTGGCGGCGGCGGGTATTCTTGAAGGCCGCGAGTGCAGCGCTTACCCGGCCTGTGCTCCGGAAGTGCGACTGGCGGGCGGCACGTTCATCGATATCCCGGTGACCGAAGGCCACGTTCAAGGCAACCTGGCGACGGCTCCGGCCTGGCCGGCGCATCCAAGCTGGCTGGCGGGTTTCCTCGGTTTGCTGGG
>JAPLSD010000552.1 GCA_026398835.1 Pseudomonas sp. | reverse complement strand
TCCCAGTAACCGGCCTGTTGACGGGACGCTGAGGTCCACTGGCCGTCGGTAAAGCGATAGGTACGATAGGTCGTTACAAACTCTTCGTTTTCAGCAGAGGATGCCGAAGACACCTGCACAATCTCTTCAGTGGCTCCTCCGCTGCTCGGCGCGACGATCTGCCAGGCCGCCTTACCGGTCTGAGCCATCACCAAAGGATGTTTCTCACCGGTTTCGGACAGATATAGAACCGGGTCGAGTTGGCGCTGCCCCGGCACCAATACTTCAGTTGCCGGACCGCTGTAGGTGCCCATTGGCGCCGTTTGGTCGATGGTCAGAAAAAATGCCGGCGATGGCAGCCCATTCAGCGGGGCCTTCTCGACCGTAGCCAACGGGTAACCCAAGGACTTTTGCGCCAGCATTTCACCTGAGTCAGACAACAACCGCACCTCGGCGTCCAGCAACGGCTTGTGCTCAATGTCTGCGCCGTCGTCGAACGAGTCTGAATCCAGCGCTTTCCCCCAACCATCGGCATGCAGTTGCGGGGTGATACGCAGGTCTTCGAGGATTTCCAGCACCGAGCCATCCTCGGTCAGAACCTGCAGGGCGATTCGGTAACCCTGCGGCACTTCAGCCTGATCCGCTGCGGCGAACGCAGCCGTGCAGAGCAGGCCTAAACCTACCACCCAATCACCTAACCTCGTCGTACGCATAACGTGCCTCCTTTCATGGGTTTCATCCCTGTGAGTGCTGAGCGACTACTCGAACAACGCGTCCAATGCCTGCTCAAGACGTGTCACGGCAATAATCTGTAACCCTGGCGGCGCCTCTTTCGGCGCATTGCCCTTGGGTACAATGGCCCGCTTAAAGCCGTGTTTGGCGGCTTCTTTGAGACGCTCCTGACCGCTGGGCACTGGCCGTACCTCGCCGGACAAACCCACTTCGCCAAACACCAGCAGGTCATGGGGCAAGGGTCGATTGCGCAAACTGGACATCACCGCCGCCATCAAGGCCAGATCGGAAGCAGTTTCCAACACTTTGACCCCGCCCACCACGTTCAGGAAAACATCCTGATCATGGGTCGGAATACCGCCGTGCCGATGCAGAACCGCCAACAGCATCGCCAGCCGATTCTGATCCAGACCCAGGGTCACCCGACGCGGGTTGGCCAGGTGACTGTCGTCCACCAGTGCCTGGACTTCCACGAGCATCGGCCGCGTGCCTTCCCAGGTTGCCATCACCACACTGCCCGGCACTTCTTCTTGAGCACGGGTCAGGAAAATCGCCGAAGGGTTGGAGACTTCTTTCAGGCCTTTGTCGGTCATGCCGAACACGCCCAGTTCGTTGACCGCGCCGAAGCGGTTTTTCACCGCCCGCAGCAGACGCAGACGACCGTCCGACTCGCCTTCGAAATACAGCACGGTATCGACCATGTGCTCCAGCACCCGCGGTCCGGCCAGTGCGCCCTCTTTAGTGACGTGGCCAACCAGAAAAATCGCAGTGCCGCTCTGTTTCGCATAACGCACCAGCAACGCTGCACTTTCGCGCACCTGGGACACACCACCCGGTGCGGATTGCAGTTGCTCGGTAAAAATCGTCTGAATGGAGTCGATCACCATGACTTTCGGCTTTTCTACCCGAGCCGTAGCAATGATGGTTTCGATGCAGGTTTCGGTCATCACCCGCAGTTTGTCCTGAGGCAACCCCAGGCGACGGGCGCGCATGGCCACTTGCTGCTGGGATTCCTCACCCGTGACATACAACGCCGGCATGCGCGCCGCGAGGCTGCACAAAGTCTGCAACAGGATGGTCGACTTGCCGATGCCTGGGTCACCGCCAATCAGCACCACCGAGCCATCTACCAGACCGCCGCCGAGCACCCGGTCCAGTTCGCCGGACGCTGTGGAAAAGCGCGGAATTTCTTCAACGCTGACTTCGGCCAGGGTCTTGATCTGAGCCTGCTGGCCAGTCCAACCGGTACGACCGCTGGGGGGCGCTGCGCCACCGCTTTCCACCATGGTTTCGGTCAGTGTGTTCCAGGCGCCGCACTCGCCGCATTGGCCACCCCACTTGGGAAAGGTTGCGCCGCACTCGGTGCAGCCGTACATGCGCTTTGCCTTGGCCATCAGAACTCCAACGAAAAACCGCGATGATAGCTCAGCTGGAGGCGATCAGCGCAGTTGAGTTGCGTTGCGGCGGATGCAATGAGTTAGCCAGTCTGGAGCGCGCACCCCAGAAACCTTTACAGTTCTTTAAACCTGTTTCTGATTGGCGTTTTGGTGTTACTTGTCTAACTTTTCGTTCTCACAGCCCCCACTAAACCTTAATGACACCCAACAAACACGGAATAAACTTGTACCCAAGTTGCGCATTACGACCTTCAATGTACAAGTAGCAGGTTGAATAATTGACTTTTTATATGCACGACCAGCTTCTTACAACTCTGTCCGCGTACGACTGACTACATTGGGGCTCGCCCATAGCGAAGGTTTTAGTTTTGGCACCGAGCGCCGTAAGCCGTTGTGCCGAGCAGGATGCGTTTTGCTGATTTACACTGCATGCACCAACCTCATCTGTAACAAGGAAAAACCTATGGGCGTGATAAGTGAGTTCAAGGCCTTCGCGGTCAAAGGTAATGTGGTCGACATGGCCGTCGGTATCATCATCGGCGCGGCCTTTGGCAAAATCGTTTCGTCATTTGTAGGTGACGTGGTGATGCCGCCCATTGGTCTGCTGATCGGCGGGGTGGATTTCGCTGACCTGGCTGTCACGCTGAAAGCGGCTCAGGCCGGCGCTCCGGCGGTGGTAATGGCTTATGGCAAATTCATCCAGAGCATCATCGACTTCCTGATTATCGCGTTCGCGATTTTCATGGGTGTGAAAGCCATCAACCGCCTGAAGCGCGAAGAGGCCGTTGCACCAACCCTGCCGCCGGTTCCGACCAAGGAAGAAGAGCTGCTGAGCGAGATTCGCGACCTGCTCAAAGCGCAGAACAACAAACCCTGAACAGTTCTGTCGCAATAATGAACGGCGCCATCAGGGCGCCGTTTCTTTTACCAATAACTTTCTACTGCAACCTGCCCGGGCCTGCGACTCAGGCTCAGTTGCATATCGCGTTTTTTAAGCAGATGGCGCGTGTCATCGACCATCTGCGGGTTACCACAGAGCATTACCCGTGAATGCTCGGCCGTAAGATCCACGCCCGCGGCTCGCTCCAGCTCACCACTCTCGATCAATCGGGTGATCCGACCGTTCAAGGCACCCGGGGACTGCTCGCGGGTAATCGTCGCGATGAACTGCAGTTTATGGCCGTATTCAGCCAGGTACTCGCGCTGTGCCAGTCCGGTGATAAGGTCCTGGTAGGCCAGCTCTCGTGCTTCACGCGCGCTATAGACCAGGATGATTCGCTCGAAT
>JAPLSD010000390.1 GCA_026398835.1 Pseudomonas sp. | reverse complement strand
GCAGTGGCTGAGAAGACCCAGCAGAAGATCGCGGGGCTGTCGATGACGGTTTATCCGGCACTGGTGGAAGAGGGTGGCACGGTCAAGGAAGGGCGGTTCTCCACCGCCGCCGAGGCCGAGTTCCAGCATCGCCGGGCTTTGCAGCGTTTGTTGATGCAGCAACTGGCCGAGCCGGCGAAGTTCCTGCGTGGCAAGTTACCGGGGCTGACCGAGTTGGGTCTGATGTACCGCGAGCTTGGGCGTATCGATAGCCTGGTGGAAGACATTCTGCTGGCCAGTCTCGACAGCTGCATTCTCGACGGCGAAGCCAGTTTGCCGCGCGATGGCGCCGGGCTGGCTTCGTTGGCTGAGCGCAAGCGTGGCGGCTGGACGGAGCACGCTGAGCGGTTGGCGAAGTTGACGCTGGAGACTCTCAAACTCTGGCACGGTCTGCAAAAACGCTTCAAGGGCAAGATCGACCTGGCGCAGGCGGTGGCCCTCAATGACATCAAGCAGCAATTGAGTCAGCTGGTTTATACCGGCTTCGTTCGCGAAACCCCGGCCGTTTGGCTCAAGGAACTGCCGCGCTTCCTCAAGGCCATCGAGTTGCGTCTTGAGAAACTGCCGAGCCAGGTGCAAAAGGACCGGGTCTGGAGCACGGAACTGTCGGGGCTGTGGACGCAATACCAGGCTCGCGCCAACAAACACGCCCAGGAAGGCAAGCGTGATCCGCAGCTCGAGCTGTATCGCTGGTGGCTGGAGGAATACCGGGTTTCGTTGTTTGCCCAGCAATTGGGGACCAAGGTACCGATCTCAGACAAGCGTTTGAGCAAGCAATGGAGCCAGGTTGAGTCGTAGCCTCTAATCTAGCAAAAGGGGCCAAATGCCAGCGTTTATGGCAAACTTCGCTGTTATAAACGCCGGTCCCGCAGATTTGAGCCTTAGCAGCCTGGGCGGATCGGCATAAAGCGACGCACGGTTTCATCCCAATCGGTGGGATTAAATCCTTTATGTATTGGTACGTCGGTGCCAATACTTTCTGCCTGAACAGATTAGAGAAACGACCATGCATAACGTCGTCATCAGCGGCACCGGCCTGTACACCCCGGCCAACAGCATCTCCAACGAAGAGCTGGTGCAGTCTTTCAATGCCTATGTGCAGCAGTTCAATGCCGATAACGCCGCTGCCATCGAGCGTGGCGAAGTTCAGGCGCTGACTGAATCGAGTGCAGCCTTCATTGAAAAGGCCTCCGGGATCAAAAGCCGCTTTGTCATGGACAAGGAAGGCATCCTTGACCCGCAGCGCATGACGCCGCGTCTGCCAGAGCGCTCCAATGACGAGTGGTCGGTACTTTGCCAAATGGCCATCGGCGCCGCCGAGCAAGCCTTGCAGCGCGCCGGCAAGACCGCCGCGGACATCGACGGTGTCATTGTCGCCTGTTCCAACCTGCAACGCGCCTACCCGGCCATCGCCATCGAAGTCCAGGAAGCGCTGGGCATCCAGGGCTTCGGCTTCGACATGAACGTCGCCTGCTCCTCGGCGACCTTCGGCATCCAGGCCGCCGCCAACAGTGTCCAACTTGGCCAGGCCCGGGCGATTCTGATGGTCAACCCGGAAGTCTGCACCGGCCATTTGAACTTCCGCGACCGCGACAGCCACTTCATTTTCGGCGACGCTGCGACGGCGGTGATCATCGAACGTGCCGATCTGGCAACCTCGAAGTACCAGTTCGACATCGTCAGCACCAAGCTGCTGAGCAAGTTCTCCAACAACATCCGCAATAACTTCGGCTTCCTCAACCGCGCAGCCGAAGAGGGCGTCGGTGCACCAGACAAGCTGTTCGTGCAGGAAGGTCGCAAGGTGTTCCGTGACGTTTGCCCGATGGTGGCGGAACTGATCGGCACTCATCTGGAAGAGAACACGCTCAACGTCAGCGACGTGAAGCGTTTCTGGCTGCACCAGGCCAACCTCAGCATGAACCACCTGATCGTCAAGAAGCTGCTGGGCCGCGAAGCCTCGGTTGAAGAAGCCCCGGTGATTCTCGACACCTACGCCAACACCAGCTCGGCCGGTTCCGTGATCGCATTTCACAAGAACCAGGACGACTTGCCGAGCGGTTCGCTGGCAGTGCTGAGTTCGTTTGGTGCCGGTTATTCGATTGGTAGCGTGATTCTGCGTAAGCGTTGATTGTGTGGGGCAGT
>JAPLSD010000609.1 GCA_026398835.1 Pseudomonas sp. | reverse complement strand
TACTGGATTCGCAAGAAGCTCGATTAACCCGCCGAACGGCTGATCCGGATTCGCTTGCGCGCACTGCGTGTCAGGCGGATCGACAGCATCAGCGCTGCGCAACTCAGGCCCACGATCAAGCCTTGCCACAGCCCGCTCGGGCCGCTGGCGGTACCGAGCCAGTCGGTCAGGCCGAGGGCGTAACCCACCGGCAAGCCAATCCCCCAGTAGGCGAACAGTGTCAGAATCATCGTCACCCGCGTGTCCTGATAACCGCGCAAGGCACCGGCCGCAGTCACCTGAATCGCATCCGAAAACTGGAACAATGCCGAATAGATGATCAGCATCGACGCGACCTGAATCACCCTCGGGTCGGCGGTGTAGATCGTCGCGATGTGCTCGCGCAGCAACAGCATCATGCTGGCGGAGATACAGGCATAGGCCAGTGCGGTGCCCATACCGACACCCGCCGCAAAGCGCGCTTCACGGGGCTCATCACGCCCCAGTGCCTGACCGACGCGCACGGTCACGGCCATCCCCAGGGAGTAGGGGATCATGAACACCAGCGAGCTGAAGTTCAGGGCGATCTGGTGCCCGGCGACCACGGTGGCGCCGAGGCTGCCGATCAGCAGGGCAATCACTGCGAAAATGCTCGACTCGGCGAACACCGCGATGCCGATTGGCAGGCCAATGCTCAGCAGGCGTTTGATCACGGCCCACTGCGGCAAATCGAAACGACTGAACAGCTGACTCGACTGATACGCCGGTGCCCAGCGGGTCCAGCCCGCCATGCCGAGCATCATCACCCACATCACAATCGCCGTGGCCCAGCCGCAACCGACACCACCCATGGCAGGGACGCCGAAGTGGCCGTAGATGAAGATGTAGTTGAGTGGAATATTCAGCGCCAGCCCGCAGAGGCCCAGCACCATGCTCGGGCGGGTACGGCCAAGGCCATCGCTGAAGCAGCGCAGCACATGGTAGAGCGCGACCGCTGGCAATCCGGTGGCGATGCCGCGCAGGTATTCCATGCACGGGCCGATCAGTTCGGGATCGACCTTCATGACATGCAAAATCGGCTCGGCACTGAACAGGATCAGCGTCGCCATCAATCCCACCACCAGGGCCAACCATAACGCCTGCCGCACAATCGGGCCGATCTCACCGTGAGAGCCGGCACCGAAGCGTTGCGCGACTTTCGGGGTGGTCGCCAGCAGCGTGCCGGTCATCAGCAGGAACACTGGCACCCAGATCGAGTTGCCCAGCGCCACCGCCGCCAGATCCCGTGGCCCGACACGCCCAGCCATGACCGCATCGACGAAGCCCATGGCAGTGGTCGCCAGCTGCGCGATCATGATCGGCAAGGCCAGGCCCAGCAGGTTACGCAGCTCGAGACGAACCCGGGCAGGGCGGTTGAGGGAAATAGCGGCAGGGCTGTCAGTCACGGAATTCACAAGCGAAGCGTCCAAAGGTTTTGATGCGCAAGGCGGCGCATTCTACGCCTTGACGCAATGGTCAG
>JAPLSD010000610.1 GCA_026398835.1 Pseudomonas sp. | reverse complement strand
GGTGCCTTCATGACGTCGCTGTACACCTTCCGCCTGATCTTCATCACGTTCCACGGTGAAGCCAAGACTGAAGCCCATGCAGGTCACGGCATTGCCCACTGGCTGCCGCTGTCGGTGCTGATCATTCTGTCGACCTTCATCGGCGCCATGATCACCCCGCCACTGGCCGATGTACTGCCACAGAGCGTCGGCCATGCCGGCGGCGAAGCCAAACACAGCCTGGAAATGGCGTCGGGCGCTATCGCCCTGGCCGGTATCCTGCTGGCGGCCCTGCTGTTCCTTGGCAAGCGTCGCTTCGTCACGGCCATCGCCAACAGCGCGCCGGGCCGTTTCCTCTCGGCCTGGTGGTTCGCCGCCTGGGGCTTCGACTGGATCTACGACAAGCTGTTCGTCAAGCCGTACCTGATGATCAACCACATGCTGCGCAAAGACCCGCTCGACCAGACCATTGGTTTGATCCCGCGTATTGCCAAAGGGGGTCACCACTCCCTGAGCCGTACCGAGACTGGCCAGTTGCGTTGGTATGCGGCTTCCATGGCTGCTGGTGCCGTGCTGGTTATCGGCGCCATCGTGCTGGTAGCGGTCTGATATGAACCTTGCGAAATTGCGAAAGGAATTGAGCCCGTCATGATTCTGCCTTGGCTAATCCTGATCCCCTTTATCGGCGGCCTGCTGTGCTGGATGGGGGAGCGCTTCGGCGCTACCCTGCCCCGCTGGATTGCGTTGCTGACCATGTCCCTGGAACTCGCGCTCGGCCTCTGGCTGTGGGCCCACGGTAACTATTCATTTGCTCCGGCACCTGGCGCCGATCCGACCTGGGTGATTGAGTTCAAGCACGTCTGGATCGAGCGTTTTGGCATCAACGTGCACCTGGCCCTCGACGGCCTGTCGCTGTTGATGATCCTGCTGACCGGTCTGCTGGGTGTCCTCTCGGTACTCTGCTCGTGGAAAGAGATCCAGCGTCACGTTGGCTTCTTCCACCTGAACCTGATGTGGATCCTGGGCGGCGTAGTCGGCGTGTTCCTCGCCCTCGACCTGTTCATGTTCTTCTTCTTCTGGGAAATGATGCTGGTGCCGATGTACTTCCTCATCGCGCTCTGGGGTCATAGCTCATCGGACGGCAAGAAGACCCGGATCTACGCGGCGACCAAGTTCTTCATCTTCACTCAGGCCAGCGGCCTGATCATGTTGGTGGCGATCCTGGGTCTGGTACTGGTCAATTTCAACGACACCGGTGTGATCACGTTCGATTACGCCCACTTGCTGAAAACCAAGATGTCGCTGACCACCGAGTACATCCTGATGCTCGGCTTCTTCATCGCCTTCGCGGTGAAGCTGCCAGTGGTGCCGTTCCACTCCTGGCTGCCGGATGCTCACGCCCAGGCGCCGACCGCAGGTTCCGTTGACCTGGCCGGTATCTTGTTGAAGACCGCTGCTTATGGTCTGTTGCGTTTCGCCCTGCCGCTGTTCCCGAATGCCTCGGCCGAGTTCGCGCCGATCGCCATGACCCTGGGTCTGGTCGGGATCTTCTACGGTGCTTTCCTGGCCTTCGCACAAACCGACATCAAGCGTCTGATCGCCTTCTCCAGCGTT
>JAPLSD010000629.1 GCA_026398835.1 Pseudomonas sp. | reverse complement strand
TGGCAGACATCCAGGCACCCGCCCTGCTGTTGTGGGGTCGCAAGGATCGGCTGATTCACGTCAGCAGCGCGCAGGTCTGGGCCCAAGGCATTGCCCAGCTTCGCGTGGAGCTGTGGGACGACATCGGGCATATGCCGATGGTTGAGCGGCCGGCGCAAACGGCACGGCTGTACCATGAGTTTTTGGAAGAACAGGCCTGATGCCGGTCTGCTAAGTCGCAGAACCTGTGGGAGCGGGCTTGCCCGCGAAGCGAACACCGCGATTTTTCAGGCATTGCGCGTCATCGTTCTTCGCGGGTGCAGTCATTTGCAGAATGAAGTTCAGAAGAAACTTCGTTTGTCAGCGCCCCCTGCCCCGAACAGAATCGGGCAACGAAAAATCTCCTTGAACCCACGATTTCACTGCGCCGGGAATTCTGTCTATGAGCATCCAGAGCTTTGTCAGCCCTGACCTGATCCGCCAACGCTTTTCACGGGCAATGTCGGACATGTACCGCGAAGAGGTGCCGTTGTATGGCGCGTTGATGGAGTTGGTAGCGCAGACCAACGCCCAGGTGCTGAGCGCCGACAGCAGCGTCGCGCAACAGCTGCGCACCACCGGTGAAATCGAACGACTGGACCTGGAGCGCCATGGCGCCATCCGCGTCGGCACCGCCCAGGAACTGGCGACCCTCAGCCGCTTGTTTGCGGTGATGGGCATGCAACCGGTTGGCTATTACGACCTGACGCCCGCCGGGGTGCCGGTGCACTCCACCGCGTTCCGCGCGGTGCATGAAACGTCGTTGCAGGTCAGCCCGTTTCGGGTGTTCACCTCGTTGCTCAGGCTGGAGCTCATCGAAAATCCTGAACTGCGAGAATTTGCCCAATCGGTTTTGGCCAAGCGCTCGATCTTTACCCCATCCACGCTGGCGTTGATCGAGAAATCCGAAGCCCAGGGTGGGCTCCATGAGCAGGATGCCAAGGACTTCGTCGAACAAGCCCTGGAAACCTTCCGCTGGCATCACAGCGCAACCGTCACCGCCGAGCAGTACCAGAAATTGAGCGCTCAGCACCGATTGGTCGCCGACGTGGTGGCCTTCAAAGGGCCGCACATCAATCACCTGACCCCGCGTACCCTGGACATCGATGTGGTTCAGGCGCAGATGCCCAAACACGGCATTACCCCAAAAGCCGTGATCGAAGGCCCGCCGCGCCGTGATTGCCCGATTCTGTTGCGCCAGACCAGCTTCAAGGCCCTGGAAGAACCCATCGCTTTTGTTGATCAAGGCCTGGCCAGCGGTAGCCACAGTGCCCGCTTCGGCGAAATCGAACAACGCGGCGCGGCGCTGACACCTGAAGGCCGGGCGCTGTACGACCGCTTGCTGAATGCCGCTCGCGATGAACTGAAGGATTTCCCTAACGAAGAAAATGCCCAGCGCTACAACACGCTGCTGCACGCACATTTCGCCGGGTTCCCGGACACCTACGCTGGCATGCGCCAACAAGGGCTGGCCTACTTCCGCTACTTCGTCACCGAAAATGGCCTTGCCGCGGGCGGCGATCTGTCGAGCACAGAGACAGTGGAAAGCTTGATCAACGGGCACTACATTCGCTTCGAGCCGCTGGTGTATGAGGACTTTTTGCCGGTCAGTGCAGCGGGCATCTTCCAGTCCAACCTGGGTGATGACGCGCAAAGCCACTACGCCAGCGAATCGAACCAGCAGGAATTCGAGAAGGCCCTGGGCCGTTCGACCATCAACGAACTGGCGCTGTATGCCGAGACTCAGCGTCGCTCGATCCTGGAATGCTGTACCGCGCTCAATCTGCCACCACTGGCGTGACTGTGCAGTTATCAGACCGTACGGTTGATATGAGTGAGTGCTATGTGGATTAAGCGCGCCAGATCTGGCGTGCGCTTGAATGTCGCTTAGCGATCAGAAGGGAGTTCGCCCAGTGCGATAGCCTTGGCAATCCGTGCACCGGTAAAGAGCCGTTACACTGGGCGAACGGTAGGGATTTTAAAGGAACCTGAGCGATATGTCCGTGCACAGATTCCGAATAAATCTGGACACAATATTTCTCGCACTGAACTCACCGGTGCGACCATTCAGAACTGATCGCATCGACTCAATACCCGGTCATTTCCAGATAACCGCTGCCGGCATGACTGCCACTCACCTGCACCGGACCTTCCCAGTAAGGAATCCGCAGCGCCATCCAGGCGTTGGGGTTCAGCGCAACCGTGGTGATGTCCAGACCTTTGTCTGGGATCTTGATCGACCAGCGCGTCGGCATTTTGCGCCCCGCTACGTCAGAGGAGGCCAGTGGCGTGAGGCGGATGTCGCCTTGGTGCAGTGTTTGAGTACGGCCATCGGCCATTATCCAGGTCCCGGTCAGGTACGAGGCGCCATCCTTTTCGCGAACACGAAACAGCATCAGCTGCTCACCGTTATCCAAATGCAGGGAAAACCAGTCCCAACCGGTTTGCTTGGCGGTCAATGGCTGGCTGCTCCACTCGCGGTCGAGCCAGGTCGGGCCGCTGACCTGCCAGGTTTTGCCGTCGATTTCAAGACTGCCCGCAGCCTGAAAAAACGGCTGGCTGTAGTAATACGACGCCTGGCCTTGTTCCGATTTCTGACTGAAGCCCTGCTCGCCTTGCAGCACCAACGGTTTGCTCGAGGTCAGGCGCAATTGATAGCTGAAACCTTGCCCACGGGCGTGCAACTGCAGGTCGGCCAAGGGGTTGTCGTTGCCTGACTGACTGACAAACCGCCAGTCATCGATCCAGGCAGAGAACGGCGTAACACTGACCCCGGCCTGGCCGACGCCACCACGGGCATAGCGTTCGGCGGCGTGATGCTGATGGGCGGAAGTCACCGCAGCGTGACCCAGCCAGATCGTCTGGTTGCCCCAACCGGGTTGCTCGGG
>JAPLSD010000409.1 GCA_026398835.1 Pseudomonas sp. | reverse complement strand
ATAAAGGACAGTCGTGAAGACTCGCCATCCAGATACCAATTCGCGTGGGCAGGCAGGGCCGCGCAGGCCGTCAGCAGCAAAGCGCACAGTTTGAAGAACGACGCGTTGGGCATAACAACTCATGAGTAAATAAACCTGAGCTGAACCTTAACTGGCCTGAGGCAGGTTGCAAGCTCCCTCACCACAAAAGCCCCCGCCACCGTCATGGCATCAATCGACACCCTTGGCGATCGCCGAGCCAGGCGGCGGTATTGCTGCGGCCCATACCACTGGCCGTCACATGCTTGTTCACGGTGTCATCAAAGAAGGCGCTGGTTGGAAGATATTGCTTCACATAGGCAGCGCAATACTCGGCTGGATTGTTCATCACATACCGACAAGAGCAGTACTCCTTGGCGGTGTAGGCGCTGATGATGTCCGGAAACGCCTGCAACGCCTGCCGCTCCTGCCAGCCCCAACCCAGTAGCACCACCACCAGAAAAATCAGCAGACTGCTGAACGGCCTGCGGCGGACAAACCTTTGGCGGCTCATGGCTGCACCTGCGGGGCAAAAGCGGCCAAGGCGCGTTTGAGCAGTTCGTTGTGCCGGTAACTGCCGTCGCGATCATCGCCATAGCGGACGATCACCAGATTTTCACTGGGGATGACATACATCGCCTGCCCCCAATGCCCCAGCGCGGCGAAGGTATCGGCGGGCGCGTCTGGCCAGGGTTTGGCAGCGCCATCTACTGCGCGATTAAGCCACCATTGACCGCCCGGCACAGCGTTATCCTGGTTCGCTTGATAGTGAGCAAACGGTTGGCGATTGAACTCGACCCAGTCCTTGGGCAGCACCTGCCGATCGCCCCAACGACCGTCGCGTTCCATCAGCAGACCGACCCGCGCCAGATCGCGAGCGGTGAGATAGGCATAGGACGAGGCGACAAAAGAGCCGCTGGCATCGGTTTCCCACACCGCGTTGCGAATGCCCAAGGGTTCGAACAACGCGGTCCACGGATAATCCGGATACTTCGCGCCGAGCATGTTTTTCAGTGCGCCAGATAACAGGTTGCTGTCACCACTGGAATAGCGAAATGCCTGCCCCGGCGCGCTGAATTCGCCATGAGCAGCGGCGAACGCGGCCATATCGCTGCGGCCACGGGTGTAGAGCATGGCCACCACCGATGACTTCAGCGGGGCATATTCGTAGTCTTCCTGCCAATCCAGACCTGACGCCCAGTGCAGCAGATCAGCCATGGAAATCGCCGGATGCTTTTGCAACGGCGGATAGAATTTCGCCGCAGGGTCCTGCAATGCAAAACGCCCCTCGCCATACGCCACGCCCAACACGGCGGCCATCAGACTTTTGCTGATGGACCAGGTGAGATGCGGCGTATCGATGCTGGTCGGCCCGGCATAGCGTTCGTAAATCAACTGACCGTCGCGGATCACCAGCAAGGCATCGGTGCGGATGCCTTTGTGGGTGGCATCGTCGCGGGTCTGAAAGGTGTAATTCTCCAGGGCTTTAAGCGCCGGACCGGTGATCTGTGGGCCTTGGGACCATGTTTCAGTGGGCCAGTTTTCGGCGACGACTTGAGCACTTATGAAGAGCAGCGCAAGCAGCAGGGTCGAGCCTTTGAACATGGCGGGCACTCAGGAGGATGAACCTCCTGAGCCTAGTTGAGATAGATGACAGTTTTTAATGGAATACCGAGAATCTTTGACTTGCGCGAATCGCCGTAGACAAAGCAGGGGTTCCATTATCTTGCCAACGCTTTCGCTAGTCGCTTGGCTCGCGCCCCGGTGGCCAGGTCCAGCACCGCCCGATCACGCAGCCACAGCTCCGCCCATTGCGCCGGGCCATCGTTGAAGGCGTCATTCAACTCAGCCTTGAGCGAATCAAACTGCGCGAACAAACCACCCAGCAAAACATGCCCGGCATTCGAACTCGGGCCCTGCCGACTGACTTCCGCACACCCGGCCAGCAGCGCCAGCAGCCGCAGTTGCAGGCTCTGCGGCCAGTCGCAGTCCTGACCGACGCCATACAACCAGGCGCTCATGGCACTGAGCACATAGATATCTTCCAGGGTGCGGAACGGTTTGACGTAAGCATCCCAACCATCCCCAGCCAGCAACTCACAGAGGGCATTGTCGAGAAACAGACGACCGTGGCTGATGTCCGGCATCAACGGGATGGCCGGCAGTTTTTCCAGGCGTACGCCGGGCTCATCGGGGTAAACCACCGCCAGACTCAAACGCGCCGATTCACCTGGTGCCTCGCAGCGCGCCGCAATGAGCAGCCAGTCCGCCGCGTCGCCCGCGGTGACGAAATCCTTGTGCCCGCTCAGCCGCAGGTCATCGAGACGGGTCTGCATGTCCGACGGGCGCAGGCTGCGCTGTTCGGTCGCGCACAAGGCGCCCAGGCTCGGCGGCGCACTAGGCCACAGCATGCGTAACGCGGCCTGATAGCCCACCAGAAACGCCAGCCCCGGCGTCGCCATCAACCGGCCGCCGCGCACCGCCAGTTCGAATGGCGTCACGCTGCCCAACTGCTGTAACAACACCGAATAGCCTTCTGCCAGATCCGGGTTGGCGGGCAGACGTTCGCAGCGGTTCAACAAGGCTTGCCAAGGCATAAGAGGGTCCTCTGGGGGGCTGTCATATAAGCATCACCAAAGCTTAATGGCGATGACACCGGGGCTACATAGCCTGACTTTGCACAACAAATCTGCATAAAGAAAGTCGATCGGCTGCAACCCAAGACGGGTGAGTAGCCCGTACGGAGATTCGCAATGACTCAGATCGCCCGCATCAGCGACACCGGCAATGAACGCCGCCTGCAAGCCGAACGCCTGATCGGTGCCGAGGCCTTGCTGGAAGCCCAAACCTTGCGCTTCAACGTTTTCAGCGGCGAATTCAATGCCAAATTGAAAGGCGCGGAGCTCGGTCTGGACATGGATGACTATGATGTTCATTGCGCCCACATCGGCGTACGTGACCTGAACACGGGTCGTCTGGTTGCCACCACCCGCTTGCTCGACCACCAGGCCGCCAGCAGTCTGGGGCGTTTCTACAGTGAAGAGGAATTCAGTCTGCACGGCCTCGTGCACCTCAAAGGCCCGATCCTGGAAATCGGCCGCACCTGCGTTGACCCGGCGTATCGCAATGGCGGCACCATCGCCGTGCTCTGGGGCGAACTGGCTGAAGTGCTCAACGAAGGGGGTTATAGCTACTTGATGGGCTGCGCCAGCATCCCGATGCAAGACGGCGGGGTTCAGGCCCAGGCGATCATGCAACGCCTGCGCGAACGTTACCTGTGCACCGAACACTTGCGCGCCGAACCGAAGAAGCCACTGCCAGCCCTCGACATCCCGTCCAACGTGATCGCCGAAATGCCGCCACTGCTCAAGGCTTACATGCGTCTGGGGGCGAAAATCTGCGGCGAACCGTGCTGGGACGAAGACTTCCAGGTCGCTGACGTGTTCATCCTGCTCAAGCGTGACGAGTTGTGCCCACGTTATGCACGGCACTTCAAGGCGGCAGTCTGATGAGCCGGTTGCGGGTGTACGCGCGGATTGCGCGAGTGCTGGTGGTGGTGGGTCTGGGGTTGAGCATGGCCGGCGTGTTCGGCCTGTTCGAGCGCATGGGCATCGCCAACTCCATGGTCCGGCGTCAGCGCTGGTCACGTTTTTTCATGGCCCGGCTGGGCAATGCCCTGCCCTTTCGCGTGACCGTTCACGGTGAACTGCCGCAACAGCCGATGCTGTGGGTCAGCAACCATGTGTCATGGACCGATATCCCGCTGCTCGGCATGCTGACGCCGCTGTCGTTTCTGTCCAAGGCCGAAGTGCGCACCTGGCCGGTCGCCGGCTGGTTGGCGGCCAAGGCTGGCAGCCTGTTTATCCGTCGCGGTTCCGGCGACAGCCAGTTGATCCGCAAACAGATGAGCCGTCATCTGGAGCAAGAGCATCCGCTGCTGATGTTCCCGGAGGGCACCACCACCGACGGCCGTTCGCTGCGCACCTTCCACGGCCGCTTGTTGTCCGCTGCCATCGACGCT
>JAPLSD010000516.1 GCA_026398835.1 Pseudomonas sp. | reverse complement strand
GAAATGGGGACCAACAATGGACTCAACACCCGAAGCAGCCATTCGCGCCCAATCACCCTGCATCATCAGTGGCTTTGAGAAATGCAGAAACATTGAGCACGGCGCTGTATTCATCATCGCTTCCGGCAACTCCGCCAAGAACTTCCCGATTGAACAGTTCGCCGACATTCCCATGATCACGGTGAATGGTGCTATCTCAATGTTCATCGGGACAGGCATCAAGCCTTTCTTCTATACCTGCACCGACACCAGCTTTTCCGTACAACAGCCCGAGCTTTTTTCTTACGCAATGCGCAATAGCCAACGAGTCGCCTTGTGGAGCAGTCATGCCCGGCAGATGGCCGTTGACCCGCCGAAGGAGCTTTTTTTGCTGCAAAAAGCACCGAAGCAAACCCTGGTGAAATGGGTGTTCAGCAGAAACAAGGACTTGGTACGCAGTCGCGCTATTTGGGGGAGCCGAAACCGAAACATTGGATTCAGCAAAAACATGGCGCATGGTTTTTTTGATGCTCGCACCGTCGCGTATTTGGCGCTACAACTTGCCTACCATGTGGGTTTCACAAAGGTATTTTTAGTCGGGGTAGACCTGAATCAATCCGCTGGGCGCTTCTACGAAACCAACGAGTCCTTTATTTCCCCGTGCGGGCTCGACCAACATTTCCAGTCAAGAATACTTCCATCGTTAAAACTCATGTCTGAAGAGGTCGTCGGCAGTGAGTTTTCTGTTTACAACCTCTCTACCTCCTCACGAATCCCACCCAGTGTGATTCCCACCGCAACGATCGATGAGATTAAATCGTTAATCAAAAGCGCTTAAGTGCAGTCGCTCGGTTTACGCCCGCCTGTGCACAACCATCCAGACCACAGGCCTCAATGCTCGATGAGGATTCGACCGCCGCAGTGCCGACCGACTCGCTCAGCCAAGTGGCGAGGGCTTCAGGTTTGCCGAGCCAAGGGCTGATGTCGATCAGCGTGAACTGGCCGTCCTGCTCCAGCACCAGTGTTGGGAAGCCCTGACCGCCGACCTGCGCCAACAGTGCGCGACTTTCTTTTATATGGTTCTGGGTTGCGCTGTTAGTGGCCGCCTCAAACGCTTCATTGAAGGCTTGAGATTCAAGACCGATCGTCTCGGCGAGTTCCAGCAAAACATCTTTATCAGCGATGCGCCGGCCTTCCACGTAATGCGCCGTCTGCAAACGCCCCAACAACTCAAGACCACGCCCCGCCAGCTGCTCGGCAGCCAGGATGGCCGAAATCGGCGGCGCCGAATCGAAGACCGCCGAGTGATCGCGCAACAAGCCTTCAAAATACGCCTCACCGAACGGCTGCCCGGTGTATTCGGCGATGCGCCGGTCATGGGGCATCACGTAATCGCGCAGTTGTGGCGAAACGCTCTGACGATTATTGCCGGTCATCATGCCGCCGCCATGGGCGATGACCGGCAGAACAGCCTGCGCCGCTTGCACCAGGGGTTTGGCGCCATAGCACCAGCCGCACAGAGGATCGTAGATGTAGTGAAGGGTCGCAACGGACATGATTGGCTCCAGCAAAAGTCGTGAAAATTCGATGTCGGCAGCCTAATCCTCTGCTCGCCAGTGAAAAACGCTGGAATGACTTTTAGTCTGTTTCGCGAATCGGTCGAATGCCGCGCAGGCTTCGCCAGCTGATACGGGCGGGCTCAATCCGGACAAAAAAAAAGCGCTGCCATCCGGGCAGCGCTTTTACCAATCCTTTGCTTTCTTATCCTTCCATCACATCCCACAACGCTTCCAGTTCTGCCTCGCTGAATAAACCAGCGGGGTAGCGCTCGATCATCGTCCGGCGCGGATCAGTGTCTCTGATCTGACGCGTTCCATTGGACTTCAACCAGTGCGCCAAAACCTGGAGCGATTCGCTATTCATTGCCAAGGGATGCGATGCCCGCTCGCTGACCACGTTCATTTCGGCGTTCATTTCAGCGCTCTCTCCCGGTTCGTGAGCGGCTAACTTATCCAAGGTTTATGACAGAACATCGCAGTTCTACACGCCCGTGAATTACACCCAAACAGATACAAGAGCTGTGCCAATGCGTTCGATTGTTTGAACGCCGGTACAAAAAAGCCCGCAGTCCTGACGGGCTGCGGGCTCGAGGCGAATATTGCGACTGGATAAATCGCAGATATCGTCTATGAGGCGACACCAGCTGTTACAACCTCACTCAACCTTTGTGCGGTGCCGGCTGTTGTTGGGTAAGGCAATGGATATTGCCGCCGCCCAGTAACAGTTCTCGGCCAGGCACCATCACCACTTCGTGCTGTGGGAACAGGCTCTGGAGAATCTCCTTGGCCTGGTTATCCAGCGGATCGTCGAAGCTCGGCGCTATGATGCCGCCGTTGACGATCAGGAAGTTGACGTAGGAACCCGCCAGACGCACCGAAGGATTGCGCTCTTGAGTGCCGTCTACGGGATCGACGCCGGCGCACTCTTCTTCGGTCGCGTAGAGCGGCCCAGGAATCGGCATTTTATGCACCGTAAAGGTGCGACCCTTGGCGTCGCGGCTACTTTCCAGCACCTTCATCGCCGCCTGGCAACGCGGGTAGTTCGGGTCTTGCGGATCATCAGTCCAGGCCAACAGCACTTCGCCCGGGCGCACGTAGCAACAGAAGTTATCCACATGACCGTCGGTTTCGTCGTTGTACAAACCGTCCGGCAGCCAGATGATTTTATCCACAGCCAACTGCTCGCTGAGTACCGCTTCGATCTCGGCACGGTTCAGGTGCGAGTTGCGATTACGGTTGAGCAGGCATTCTTGCGTGGTGATCAGCGTGCCTTCGCCGTCGACGTGAATCGAACCGCCTTCGAGCACGAAGCCTTCGGTGCAGTAACGCGGGCAACGCTCGATCTCCAGGATTTTGCCGGCAACCTGCTCGTCACGGTTCCACGGCGAATACAGACCGCCGTCGAAACCGCCCCAGGAGTTGAACCCCCAGTCGACACCGCGGACGTCACCGTTGTCGTTGATGACAAAGGTCGGGCCCGTATCACGGACCCACGCGTCATCGCTGGACATCTCTACCAGACGAATATTCGGCACATCCAGACGTGCCCGAGCGTTCTCGTACTGCGCAGCGGACACCGCCACGGTCACGGGTTCGAAACGCGCGATGGCCTTGGCCACGGCCGCATGTGCGGCCTGCGCCGGCTTGCCGCCCAGGCGCCAGTTGTCCGGGCGCTCGGGCCAGATCATCCAGGTCTGGGTCTGCGGTGCCCACTCGGCCGGCATGTAAAAGCCATCGGCGCGAGGCGTGCTGTGCAAAGTGGTCATGGCGATCAGGACTCCAGCGAACCGTCGAGGGTCTTGATCGCGCCGTACAGGTTCGGGCGACGGTCACGGAACGAACCCCAGGCACTGCGGGTGTGCTCCAGTTCGTCGAGGTCGAAGCTGTGGACCAACACGCCTTCTTCGGTTTCGTTGAGTTCCTGGACTTTCTCGCCGAACTGGTTAGCGATGAACGACGAGCCGTAGAAGGTGATGTCGTAGCCGTCCTGTTCTTCATTGCCGATGCGGTTGCTGGCGATCAGCGGCATCAGGTTGGCGCCGGCATGGCCTTGCTGCACGCGCTGCCAGTGGTCGCGGGACGAGATGGTCTTGTCGTGCGGCTCGCTGCCGATGGCGGTCGGGTAGAACAG